>DATJMX010000064.1 GCA_035508495.1 Candidatus Binataceae bacterium | reverse complement strand
CGTCAACTGCGTGCCGTTGAACGATCCGTCGGCGGCTTCGGTCGCGAGCTGCTGCGCGGTCTGGAGCAGGGTGCCGATGTTCGACAGGGCGCCGTCAGCGGTCTGCAGGAAGGATTGCGCGTTCGAGGTGTTGGAAGAGGCTTGGTTGAGGCCGCCGATCAGGCCCTGCGTTTCCATCGCCATTGCAATGCCTGCCGGGTCGTCAGACGCATTGACGATGCGTTTGCCGCTGGAGAGCTGGGCGATCGAGTCGTTGAGTGCGTTCTGGTTGGCTGTCAACGCATTCGATGCGGTCAGCGATCCTATGTTGGTGATAATACTAAGGGACATGACAGTTTCCTCTTATTTGCAGTGCATCATTGATGCCGTTTTTGTGACCGGTTGTTGTAACCGGCTTTCACTTATGAGACTGCCGTAGCGCAGTGTGAGAGGGACGAATCGGAGGGCCAACAGGAAGGAGTTTTTCCTGCACTGAACGAAACGATGTTTTCGGTGTCCGGCCGCGTCACACCTGGCACACCGCGTGTGTCAGATATCGACCTCGCCGCGATGCGGCGCAGAATCCGCGCCCAGTAACGAACGAAGTTTTCCTAGTGCTTTCCCAATGCGCCGCACCCGGGCTGCGATGGTACTTTCCTTGCTCCCCCTTCCGTCGTGCACAAGACGCAAACCGGAATTCCCGCGCTCGTTGACAGCTATGGGCTTGAACGCTCTGAGCTGCATCAGCTGCGGCTGCTTGCGGAGCGGCTCTTCGATCAGTTGCGCGAGGAACTGGCGCGCTCGTTGCGCTGCGCGGTGCGAATGCTCGAGGTCAGCCAGGGCGCTGAGACGATGGTCGAGTTCTGTACCGATCCGCACGCGCAGCATCTGGCGATTCTGGGTTTCGACGGCGAAGCCGCGGTGGTGGTGCGGCTCGAGAAGTCGCTCGCATTTGCGCTGGTCGATGCCGCCTTTTACGCGGATTCGCCCTCGCAGCCGCGCGACGGCGGTGAGCGTAAGCTGTCGCTGACCGAACAGTACATCCTGCAGAGTACGCTGGGATTGGCTCTGGCCGCCGTTCTGCGCAGGGTGTTCGGAATTTTCTTCGGTTCGCGCACTGACCTCGAGCTGATGCGAATGGAGCACAGCCCGCGGCTGGTTCCGGATGCGCTGCCGCCCGCGGAGCAGATCGTTACGACCGGCGTTAAATGCCTTGTCGGTCACACCGGAGGCGGCGCGATCGATATCGGTATTCCGCTCTCGATTATCCTGCAGGTTCGGACCCGGCTCGTGCCGCCGAAAACCGTCAACGCCCATGACAATCCTGCCAGTCGCGCGCGCAAGCTCCTATCCGGAGCGCGGGTGCGGCTCGACGCCGTGCTCGGACATCGGATGATGCCGCTCAACGAAGTCCGCGCCCTCGCGCCCGGCTCGATCATCCTGTTGCAGAAATTGACGAACGGCGTGCCGTGCATCGAACTGCACTGCGGCGGCCACGCCTTGTTCAGCGGCACCGTTGTGCAGCACCGCGGATGGAATCGTTTTCTTATTCACCGACAAGGGGAATGTGATGGAGACTCCTGAAACTTCAAGCAGCCCGACGGAAGTCCAGATCCAGGCGCCGCCGCCGGTGGCCAAAACCAGCGCGGCCAAAACCGGATCGCCAAATCTCGCCTCGCTTGGCCTCGATGGCGCCGACTTCAGCGTGCTCAAGCAGGTGCCGATGACGGTGCAGGTCGAGATCGGGCGCACCGTGATGACGCTCGGTGAAGTGCTCGACGAGCTCGATGTCGGCGCCAGCATCCGGCTCGATCGCCACGCCGGCGACCCGGTCGAGGTTTACGTCAACGGCGCGCTGTTCGCGCGGGCGGAAGTGGTGCTGATGCAGGATCAGATCGGCGCGCGAATCATCGAACTCGTGAGCCCCGACAAAGCCACACGGCCCGCGGGACTTCGCTGACCATGCTTGCACCATCCAACAATTTTCAGTCAGCAACGAGCGCCACGCTGCCGCGCGTCAGCCTCGGCCCCGGCGCTCCTGCCGAGTTCGGGGATTTTCTCGCCCACGCCGGAATCGACGTTCTGCCCTACGCGCAAAAGCATCACGCGCCACTTTATGTTGATTTCATGGGCGCGCGCCCAGCCGGAACCGAGGTCGTCAGTATCGATTTGGCCGAGCGCGGCTCGCGTCCGGCGCGGGCCAACGCGGATCTGGCGACTGACAACTGGCAGGCTGCTGCCAGTCTCGTCATCTCCCGCGCACTTGGACTCAAGCCCGCGCTCATCTCCGGCGACGGGGCGCTGCTCGCGATCGTCAAGAGCGCGATTGGCGTTGCGACCAGCTCCGTGCCGGTAATCATCAGCGGCGAGATCGGATCGGGCAAGTATAACGTGGCGCGCTTGATTCATTGTGCGAGCCGATGCCGGGGCGGAATCTTTACGCTCAACTGCGCCAGCCTCGACGATGCCGAGCTCTTGAGCCTCGATGATTTGCCCGAAGCCGGGCCGCACGGATCGTCGGCCGGGGCGGCGATCGTCTATCTCGATGAACTGGCGGAGTTAAGCGAGGCCGCGCAGATGAAACTCGTGCAGTTTCTGCAGGCGGTCGATCGCATTCCGGCCACCGATCCGGCAGAGGCAGGTTCACTGAGAATTATTTCGGCGACCAATCGGCAAGTTGTACAACTGCTGACTCGCGGTGAACTGCGGCGCGAACTCTACTGGCGGCTCAACGTTTTCAGCCTCGAATTGCCTTCGCTGCGCGATCGCATCGGCGACGTGGCGATGCTCGCGCGCTACTTTCTGCATCGGGCCAATCCGCGCCGCATGTTCACGCCGATGGCGCTCAAGATCCTGGGCGGCTACTCATTTCCCGGCAATGTGCTCGAGCTCGAGAGCCTCGTTACGCGGCTCGCGATCGCACCGCTGCAAAGCGGTTCGAGCCTGATTGACCTTGCCGATATTCGGCGTCACCTGGTGGTCGCGCAGTCCGAGACGGATGAGAAAGTGAGCGGCTGGAAGAACAGCCGCGAAGAGGCGCGCCGCGAAATGATCCTGCGCACGATCGCGGCCGCGGGCGGCAATCGGATCGAAGCCGCACGGCGGCTCGGTATTACGACACGCGCACTGCAGTATCACATCACCAAGGCGGGACTCTCTCGCCGTCGCACCAGGTGCAGGTCTGCGCATGCCGCGAGCGCGGCGTCGCCGAGCGGCCAGCCGGCGCCGTTGTTTGCCAGCGTTAACGACGACTCAGCGTTCGCTCCGGCCGCCGCCGCGCTCGGGAGCCCACTGCCATGAGCTCCAAGGCCAACGTCGGTCCAGGCAAGATCGATCTGGTTAGCGTGCTGGGGATCCTCGCCGGTCCCGGCAGCATCCTGTTCGGCCAATGGCTCGAGGGCGGAGAGCTTTCGAGCCTGCTGCAAAAAAGCGCCGCGCTCATCGTGCTCGGCGCAACCATCGCCGCCTGCATGCTGTCGTTCTCGCCCAAGTACCTGATGGCGGCGCTTCGCGACATGCGCAAGGTCATCAGCGAGGACGCACCCGACCCCTTCGATCTCATCGATCGCATGGTCCATTACGCGACCATCTTGAAGCGCGAGGGCCTGGTCCCGCTGCAGCGCTACGCCAAGCAGGAGCGCTACGGCATGCTCGCGACCGGACTCAACCTGATTGTGAGCAACGTGTCGCCCGAAGCGATGGCGACCATCATGGAACGCACTTTTCACGAGCGCATCGAACACAACAACGCCGGGGCCGAGGTATTTGACGCAGCCGGAGGTTATCTGCCGACCTTCGGAATCCTGGGCGCCGTGCTCGGCTTGATTCACACCATGCAGCAGCTCAATGACCCGTCGAAGGTCGGAGTCGGCATCGCGACGGCCTTTGTCGCGACGGTCTACGGCGTCGGCACGGCGAACTTAATCGCGTACCCGGTCGCCAAGAAGATCCGCTCACGCGCCCGTGTGGAAAAGCAGCTCGACAAGATCGTTGTGACCGGCGTCAAGGCGATGCGCGAGGGAATGGGCGCAATCGCGTTGCGGCAACTACTCAGCGAGGGCTTAACTCCCGCATCCGGCACCCACGCCAAGACCGAGGAAGCCGCCAAGGCCGCAGCCTGACGCTGCCGCGCCAGGAATTCAACCATGGAAGATAACGACGAAGGCGGCGGCGGTCACGATTCCAGCGAACGCTGGCTCGTGTCGTACGCCGATTTCATCACGTTGCTGTTCGCGCTGTTCGTGTTGCTCTACGCGCTGTCGATGTCGTCGGGCCAGCAGGTCAATCGTGACTGGGTGGCCATGGCGACCGCGGTCGGCGCGCGCCCGCACATGGGCGGGATACGGCCCGGCCTCGGCGCGACAGCCGTGAGCGGTCCGGATTTGATGGCGATCGGGCAGAAGCATCAGCTGGTGACCATCGGCAAAAGCATCCAGCATGCACTCGCGAAATTTCCTAATTCTGGAATCGAGGTTCACGCCGACAGCCGCGGGATGGTGGTTACCCTGTCCGCGGCGAAGTTCTTCGACAGCGGTGCGGCTGAGATCAATCCCCCCCAGCTACCCGCGCTCGACGCGTTGATCAAAACGATCTCCGATTTGCCCAACAATTTCGAGATCGATGGATTCACCGACTCCAATCCGATCTCGACCGAGCGCTTTCACGATAACTGGGAGTTGAGCGCGGCGCGCTCGGCCAGCGTTCTGCGTTATATTGTGGCGCATTCGAGCATTCCCGAAGCGCGCTTCGCGGTGGCCGGCTATGGCCCTTATCGCGCCATCGGCGACAACTCAACCGACGAAGGGCGCGCCCGCAACCGCCGGGTCGAAATCGTTATCAAGCCGACGGAGCAGCCGTAGTGGACGCGCAGCAGCAAACCGGCCAGAGCGGCGAAGAGATCACGCTCTACGAGATGTGGCGGCCGATCATCCGGCCCCGCCGGCGAGTCACCATCGAGCGCATCCATCAGAACCTCGCCGAGGATTGGTCATCGACGCTGCGCGACTTCCTCGCGCGCGGCGAGCAGTTCGAGTTCGCGGGCCTGTCGTTCGAAAACTTCCAGCAACTGAGCGACAAGGACAGCGGCGAATGCCAGACTGCCGCGTTCGCAATCGAAAGAACCGAGATCGTCGGTTTTCTGCTGCTGCCCGATGCGCAGGCGCGGACGTTCGTCGACAACCGGCTCAGCATCGGCCAGTTCAAAGACGAGGCCGAACCGGCGCGGCGCGGCTTCTCGCGTATCGAGGGCGCGATCGTACGTGACGCGATCAACCTGATGCTGACGCGGCTCGGGGCGGCATACGCATCGGCAGGCCTCGGCCACCTGGTGGCGACGCGGCAGAGCGAACGGCTCAAAGACACTCTCGCATTCTCGCTGCAGGATTATCTCGTCGTCCTGCACTTTCGAGTTGGCGCGCTGCCGAATCCAACGACGGTCACGATCGCGATCAGCAGCAATATCATAAACGCGGTGCGCGACATGGCGGGCACGGATCGCCTGGCCGGCGAATCGCCGCGGTTGCGCGCCGCAGCCTCGGAGCTGCCGATGCGGGTTGACGTGGTGCTGGGAAATTGGGCGACAGACGCGGAAGATTTGGCCGCGATAAAAATCGGTCAGAAAATCATTCTGCCCGACGGCGCCGACGCGTGGCTCGAGGCCGGCGGCGTGCGGCTTGCGAAAATCCGCGCGCGATTCGACGATCCCGAGACCACCATCGACATCAGACCAGAGCGCAATCCCTCGACGCTGCCGCATGGGTTCAGCGGCGGGCAAATCGTGCTCGCGGCGGTCATCGCGCGGCTGCGCATCGCAACCGGAATGATCGCGGCACTCACTCCCGATGATGAACTCGAAGTCGAACCGGAAGTTGGATTCAAACCGATGGTTCGTTTTGTAGCAGGCGGACGAACGATCGCCACCGCATCGGTCGCGATCGAGAACGACAGCCTTGTGGCGACGATATCAACGCTCGGCGCAGGACCTCCGGGAAGGAAAGACGATCGATGGCTATTCAGGAAGAAGGCAGCGGCGAACTTGGCGTAACGAATCGCGCGGCGCTGCTCGTGCTCACGCTAGAGAAGAACGTGCTCGCCAACGTGATGAAGCATCTCAGCAGCAACGAGCTGACGATGCTGATGCAGGGCTACGAGCAGCTGATTCGCAGCGGGATGCCATCGGACGATCAGCTGATGATCGTCGGCAAGACCTTCCTCGAAACCGGCTTCGTCAATCCGACCACGCATTTCAAGGATGCGCTGGTGATGGCGTTCGGTCCCGAGAGCGCCGACCAGATCCTGCGTCACGATCACTGGCGCATGATCTCCGAGCGCGTGAAACCCGAAGCGCTGGCGCAGGTGCTGCGCGGCGAACGCACTGAAGCGATGGCGATCGTGCTGGCGCAACTGCCGGCGCGCTACTCGGCCGAGGTTTTGTGCGCGCTGCCCGAAGACCTGCGCGCTGACACGGTCGATCATCTGGCGCGCTCGGCCTCGGTGCCGGGCCGCGCGCTCGACGCGATCCTGCGTGCGATCGAGGAGAGCTTCAGCGCCTCGGTCGGAATCGATGACGCCGACGCGAATGCCGGGCCGCGGCGCGCCGCGCAGATGCTCAACCAGCTCGACTCCGAAAGCGCGACGGCGATCGTCGAAAAGATTCGCGCCGGCGACCCCAAGCGCGCGACCGCAATCGAACAGGAAATGTTCCACTTCCAGGATTTCCTCAAACTCGACAGTCGTGCCCAGCAAACAGTCCTCGTCGAGGTCAAGCCCGAGCGCCTCGCGCTCGCGCTCAAGGGTATCAAGGACGAAGAGAAAGAAATCGTGTTTGGCGCGCTGCCCGACCAGGTCAAGCGTATCGTCGAGCAGGAAATGGAAGATATCGGCAAGGTGCCGCTGCGCGAAGTGCGCGCCGCGCGCCGCGAGATAACCGACCTCGCAATCCAGATGGATCGCGACGGCAAGATCCGCCTCCGCGTCGACCAGGATCTTATCGGTTGAGGACGCCGCGATGTCGCGTCGCAAATCAAGCGCAATCCCGGGTGCGATGCTCGCGGCGTTGCTGGCAATGCTCGCGCTCGGGACGGCGGTCTCGGCGCAAGCTCCGGATGCCATCGCGGATCCCTACGCCGCAGCGGCCAGCCACGCAGGTGTGGCGCTCGAGCTCGTGGTTGCGATCGCAGGCGCCGAAAGCGGCTATCATCCATGGGCACTCGATGTCGACGGCCACCAGGTTTACTGCCGCTCGCGCGAAGAAGCCGAGCAGATGCTCGCGACGCTGAGCGACGATGCCAACGTTGACATCGGCCTGATGCAAATCAACTTACGGTTCTGGGGACATCGACTTGGAGTCACCAAGTTCGATTTGCTCGAACCGCGCACTAATCTCGCATTTGGCGCGCAGATCCTGCGCCAGGGACTCGTCCGCCATGGCACGATCTGGCGCCGCATCAGCAACTATCATTCAGGGTCGAAGGCCGAGCGCGAACGCTACAATCAGCAGGTTTATTCGATATATCAGCAGTACCTGCGCGGCGAGATCAGATAGGTCAAACCGCTTCCTTTCCCGCACAGTATCGGGACGTTCCTGTAACAGAATCGAAGAGCAAATGGCTCGCGCCGGGACAGAATCCCGGTGCGATGCGATTCGCGCGCTCAAAACGGGATGGCGAGCGTCTCCCATCGTAGCTTCAAATAGAAAAATGCAGGGAAAAGATTCTTCCTCGATCTCCGCGTTCGTGCGCCCGCTGCTCCTCAGTTCGTAAGTATAAGCATCCGCTGGCTCGCGAGTTGCTCTCATGCTTCGGTATGGAGATCCTGCAAACCAGTCAGCGGGTAATGGAGGCGGCGCTCGAGGTTCGCTCGGAACGCGCCGAGCTCCTGGCAGGCAATATCGCCAACGCTGACACTCCCGGCTACATCACACGCGATATCAAGTTCGACGACGCTATGAATCGCGTCCTCGACGATCAGGACTCCGCGGCCGTGCCGTCGAAGGATGTGCTGGCGCCGGAGAATCTTCGCTACGACGGCAACAACGTCGATGTCGATCAGCAGGTCGCCAAGTCTTACCAGAACACCCTGAACTACTCCGCCACCCTGAGGCTCTACGGCGATTCAGTGAATCGGCTGCGGGCCGCCACTTCGAGCAGCTAGGAGAAACGCGATGTCACTCGATAGCATCATGGGAATCGCATCCAGCGGACTTGACGCACAGTCACAACGGATCACACTGATCGCGCAGAACCTCGCCAACGCCAACTCAGTCGATTCGCCCGATGGCGGCCCCTACCAGCGGCGCATCGCCGTGTTCGAGCCCGCGCCGATCGACGACAGCGCGCCAGGCTCCGGCACCGGGGTGAAGCTCGCCGCCGTCGTTCGCGATCAGACTCCTGCGCAGCAGGTGTTCGATCCGTCGAATCCGTTCGCCGACGAAAACGGGATGGTCAAGGAACCCAACGTCAATCCGATTTACGAGATGGTCGATCTGATGCAGGCCTCGCGCTCGTACCAGGCCAACCTCTCCGTCGCGCAGACCGCCAACAGCGCCGCGCTCCGCACCATCGATTTACTCAAATGATTCCCGTCATTGCGCCGCAGGGACTTCCCGATCTCGCGCCGATCAGTCCGGCCGAGACCAGCGCGCCCAATCCGAGCGGCTTTGGCCAGGTGATCGACCAGGTCAACGGGATTCTCGAAAAGGCCGATCAAATGGCTGCTGGTTATGCGCAGGGCAAAGTCGGCCTGACCGACGCGGTGCTCGCTTCCGAAAAAGCCGACACAACTTTCCAGGTCGTGATGGCAGTGCGCAACCGCGCGCTCGCCGCCTACCAGGAAATCATGAACCTCCAGGTGTAAGGCGGCGATGGATTCAATCAAGCAAACGCTCTCGAGCATCTTCGCCGCGATTGGCAAGTTTCGTGAGGCGAATCGGCAGCTCTTCAATCTGATTATCGGCGCCGTAATTCTCGCCGCAGCGATCGTTGGCGCGCTCTACATCATCGATCCCGGCGCGCCGGTGGTTCTGGCAACCAATCTCTCGCCCGCCGATCGCACCGCGCTCGCGCTCAGGCTGCGCCGCCACAAAATCGATTTCACGCTCGGCGCTGATTCGATCACCGTGCCGTCACATGAGTTGACCGACGCGCAGCGCGTACTCGACGGCAGTCCTGGATACTCCGGCGGCGCCGAGGACTTCACGCTTTTCGATCGCTCGACCATGGGCCAGAGCGACTTCGATGAGCAGGTCAATTATCAGCGCTCGCTGCAGGGCGAGCTCGAGCGCACGATCATGAATCTGCACGGCGTCGAAAGCGCGCGCGTGATGCTGGCGCTGGGACGCCCCTCGCCATTTGCGCTGGGACCCTCGGACGCCGATCGCGCCTCCGTGATGCTCACGACCTCGCCCGGCGCGATGATCGATCAGACGATGGCGAGCGCGATTGCGCACCTGGTCGCGAGCTCCGTGCGCGGACTCACTCCCGACAACGTTACCGTTACTGGCAACGACGGCGTGATGCTCTATCCGCCTCAGCACGACGGAGAGCTGGCCGAGGCTGTGCGCCTGCGCAACGACATCGAACACCGCCTCGAAGAGAAGGTCGGCGGCCTGCTCGGGCGAATCATGGGCGACGATCGCTACGCGGTCCAGGTCGCAGTCGATATCGACACTTCGCGCGTCAGCAGTCACGACCAGCTCTACGGCAAAGGCGACCAGGCGATCCTGAGCGAGGAGCACTCGGTGACGCCGGCGGGTTCGCAGCCCGGCGGAATCCCGGGCCTCACTTCGAATCTCCCCGGTCCAGCGCCTGCTGCCGCCGCAAGTGCACAGCCATCGCCCGAAGCGACTTCGGCGGCCGATAAGACACAAACGCAAGTCCAGAACGCGGATCTCGCGCGCAAGGACATCGTCAATTACAAGCCCTCGAGCCGTGAGGTCGAAACCGTTACGGCACCTGTGCGGATCAAGCGCATCTCGGTCGCCGCGGTCCTCGACGGCACCTACGACGGCGGCAAGTTCAAGCCGCTGCCCGATGAGCGCCTGCACGCGATCCAGGGGCTGGTCGCGGCGGCAGTCGGCGCTGAGCTCGATCGCGGCGATACGGTTGATATTCAGAGCGCCGCGCTGTCGCTGCCTTACCTGCCGCCGGTTCCCAATCCGATCACAGAGATTCGCGCGCTGTTCGCGAACCCGACGCATCTTTATATCGCAGTCGGCGTCGCGCTCGCCCTGTTCGTCCTGATGATTTGGATGGTCAAGCGCGTGCTGGCGGGTCTCTTCAGCGGGCGTAAAAAAGAAGTCAGCGAGCCCGCGCCCAAGGCGGCCCAGATCGCAGCCAAGGAGCCTCCGCAGACCGATCGTCCCGCATCTCGTCCTGAGTCAGCTCCCGCACCGGCGGCGCCAGAACCTGCCGCCCCGCAGAAGAAAAGCGAGCTCGAAGAGGTTCGCACCAAGATCAACGAAGAAGTTGGCCGCAATCCCGAAGCCGCGGCTGACATCCTGCGCAAGTGGCTCGCCGAAGCGCAGGCCAACGGCAACGGTGAGCATCCGGCGGCATAACTATGAGCACTGCACAGTCATATCGATTCCCCACTCTTTCCGAGTTCGATCCGGCGGTTCTCTCGCTCGGCATCCGCTCGCGATCCCGCGCTGACGAGACCGCGGTCGCCGATGCGATCACGCGGGGCTACGCCGAAGGCCGCGAACGCGGCGAGACTGAAGTTGCCGCCGCCGTCTCATCGGCGCGTGAAAACGGCTTTCGCGAAGGCCTCGCCTCAGGCCACGAGGAAGGTCGCGTCGAGATGCTGCGGACCGCGGAAGCTCTAGGCGCGGCGCTCGCCGAGTTCAACGAACAGCGCGCGACGCTCAGCCACGAATGCGAACAGTTCTGTGTCGATCTCGCGCTCGCGATCGTGACGCGCATCGTCGATGAGAGTCCGGTCCGTGCCGAATTCGTTACACGCGAAGTTTCAAAAGCGCTCAAGCTGCTGGCTCCCGAGCCGGCTACCGAAATTCACCTGAATCCCGATGACCACAAGTTAGCTAAGGACGCCTTTGCCGGTCTGCCGCTCAAGGACGACGCGACTCTCAGTCCGGGACATGTTCGTGTCGAGGCCGGCAGGTTGCTCGTCGAGGCAGGCATCGAACCTGCTCTTGAGCAGATTAAATCCGCGGTCCTGGAAGTGAAGAAACAGCGGACTCTGGCGCGCGCTGCGAAAACTGCGACGAAGACCAGGACGCGAACGAAGAAGTAATGTTCGATTCGTCTTCATATATCGACGCGATTGCGCCGGTGAACTTTCCAGCCTGCGGGCGGCTGACGCGCTCGGTCGGGCTGCTGCTCGAAGCCACCGGTCCCGATCTTCCGGTCGGCACGCTCGTCGCGGTGAAGGATCGCAAGAGCGTGGTCACTTGCGAGGTCGTGGGCTTTCGTGACGATCGCCTGCTGCTGCTCGCAATCGATGAGGCGCGCGACCTCGCGCCCGAGAGCCTCGTGATGCCACTCCATCTGACGTTCCGCGTCGGCCCCTGGGTATTGGGCCGGGTGCTCGACGGTCTCGGCCGCGCGCTCGATGGACAGCCGGTTCCCGATGAAGGCGAACAAATCGAATTGCAGCCGCCCGCACTTGATCCGATGTCGCGCGGACTGACCGAGACTCCGCTCGACGTGGGCGTCCGCGCGGTTAACGGATTGTTGACACTCGGCGTGGGTCAGAAGATCGGCGTCTTCGCGATGCCGGGCGTCGGCAAGAGCATGCTGCTCGGCATGATGGCGCGCGGCACTTCGGCCGACGTCAATGTGATCGCTCTCATCGGCGAGCGCGGCCGCGAAGCGCGCGAATTCATCGAAGATATTCTCGGGCCCGAGGGCCTGTGCCGCTCGGTCGTGATCGTCGTCGCCAGCGACATGCCCGCGCCGATGCGTATCAAGGGCGCGTTCCTCGCCACCGCGATCGCCGCCTACCTGCGCCGCGAAGGCAACAACGTGCTGCTCCTGATGGACAGCCTGACGCGCGTCGCGATGGCGCAGCGCGAGGTTGGCCTCGCCAGCGGCGAGCCGCCGACCGCGCGCGGCTATCCGCCTTCGGTCTTCGCGGTGATCCCGAAGCTGGTCGAGCAGGCCGGCATCGCAAACGGCGCCGGCAGTATCACCGGGATCTACACCGTGCTGCTTCACGAAGAGAACGATCCGATCGGCGAGCTCGCCAAGTCGGTGCTCGATGGGCACATCACGCTGAATCGCGATCTCGCCAGCCGCGCCCATTTCCCCGCCATCGACGCGCTCAACTCCGTGTCACGCGTCGCGCAGCGCGTCTGCGCCGCTGAGCATACCGCGGCGCGCCAGCGTTTCGTCGAACTCTATGCGCGATGGCGCGACGCCGAGGAGCTGATTGCGCTCGGCACTTACCATCCCGGCTCCGATCGCCGCACCGACGAAGCCGTCGCCTATCACGAAAAACTCGAAAGCTTCCTCAAGCAGGACGCCGGTGAACGCGTGACGCTCGCTGACAGCGTACGCCAACTGGCAGAGGCGATTTCATAATGACCCGCGAAGAATTGCTCGGCCAGCTAATCCGGATGCGCGAGCTGCAGCTGAAGGGCCAGACTGCCGAGCTTAAATCCCGCAATGGAGTGCTCGCTAACATCGAGCGTGCGCTCGACCAGGTGCAATCGGCAGCGGTCGATTCGATCGGCTCCGTCGCCCATCTGCGCGATCTCGGCGCGCTCGGCGACATGCGTCTCGGCTACAAGCGGCTCGCGGCCACGGTTCAGGACCAGGTCCGCACGCTTGCTAACAAAGTGATTCACTCGCGCAAGCTGACCGATGCCGCCCGTGACGCGGTCGCCGACATCAAACGCGCGCGCGACCAGGAGCAGGAGCGATCGCTCGAAAACGAAGCCGAGCATTTCTTCTCCTGGCAGTCCGACTCCAAGAGGGAGCGCTAAGGCAATGCCGGTGCAGGCCAAGAACGGATTCGCGGCGCTGTTGTCGAGCGACGATCTCCCGAGCGCGGGCGTCCAACCCAGCTCGAAGGACGATTCCGACAAAACTGATTTCGGCGCCGCACTCGGCGGCCTGGTTGCCGCGATGTTCGCCTCGGCGCCATCCGATCCGGCCACAGCCAGGAAGACCGGCGCCGCGTCTGCGATCGACGAGACGAGCACGGTTATCAACGACACAAATTCGCATAGAGCCGCGGCGACGCCGGTGTCTACACTGACCTCCAATGAGATCAGCAGCCCGGCGCTTGCCGCTTTGTTTGAGTCCACCTTCGGCAGCGCGCTAAGCGACCCCAACGCCGCAAAGAGCACCGGCCATTCGACGGCCAAGACCGCGAGCGATCCGAGCGCAACGCCGCAACTTCACGCAACAGATCGATCGGTCGCTCCTGCCGCCCTGTCGGATTCCGCCTCTGCCCCGGGGCTTCCGCAGGCCAAACCCGCCGCGGCGACGGTCGCCGACGCGGACCCGGCATCGACTGAATCCCTGTCGATGACCGCTGCCGATGCGCCCGCGGCGGCGGTCTCAATCAAAATTGAAAAGACTCCCGCTGCTGCATTTCCACAGCACGATTCTGCGCCGTCGCAGACTGCTTCGCACGATCAGCACACCGACGTTGCGCCAGCGTCCAGCGCCCCGGGCTTCGAACACGCGGCCTCGCTTTTCACCTCCAGCGCTGCGCCGGCGGCGGCGGCATCGCAGCCACAGCCGGAAGAAGGTGGTCCTCGCGACAGCGCGACGGTCGCCAAATCCAGCGGCGCGGATGCTTCGACTTTGAATACCTCCGCGAAAGATACGGGCGCCCCGGTTGCCCAGCCCGCGACGAGCGCCAGCATGAACGCGCCGGTCTCCGCTCCGATCCAGATCGCGGCGCGGGCCGCGAGCGCGTATCGGGAAGCGTCGGCGGCAATCGCCCCGACCAAGACTCAGCCAACGACTCGGCGCAGCGATCAGATCGTCGATACGGTCGGATCGCCGCAGACCTCGTCCGCATCCGACGCCGCGGCGCCCAAGGTCGCCGAGGCCGCGCAGATTCGGCAGATTCTCGACGCCGTGAGCAATGCGCCCGCAGCGCGCGTCGCCAACGTGAAAGTCGATCTCGCCGACGGCCAGTCGGCGCAGGCCATGGTGCGCGAGCGCGCCGGCAACGTTGACGTGAAGATTATCGCCCCGGGCGCCGATTCTGCCCGCCACATCTCCGGCGAGGTTGATTCGCTGCGCAGCGCACTCGAAGGCGCGGGTCTTCATCTCGGCCATTCAGAGGTCAGTTACCAGGGCAATTCGGGGGAGCGGGGCCGCGAGCAACGCGAGACCGCTCAGGATTCGAATCGGCCAGCGAACCAATCGAACGAAGTTTTCACCCTTACCGAGGTAAACGAATGAGCACCACGACGGATATCAGCAGCCTCGCTCCGACCAACACTAACAGCGAGTTATCCTCGATGCCGACGCTGAGCGCGGGCGACTTCATGCAGATCCTGGTGGCGGAGTTCCAGAACCAGGATCCGACCGATCCGACCGATCCCACCACCTACGCGACGCAGTTGGTCGATTTCGCCAACCTCGGGCAGCTTCAGAACATCGACACCGCCGTGCAGCCGTCCAACTCGACCAGCCTGATGCAGGCGGCCTCGGCCTTCATCGGGCGCGAGGTGGTCACGCCCGGCAGCAGCATCGGCGTGCAGTCAGGCGCCGCCACTTCGATTGCCTTCGCGCCGAGCGCGACCGATTCCTACACCGCGCTGATCGCCAACGCTGCCGGCCAGCAGGTCGCCGCGGTGTCGCTGGGCCAGCTTCAGGCCGGAAGCTCGCAGAGCTTCACCTGGAAGCCCAGCTCGTCGATTGCCGATGGCAGCTACACGGTCAATATCGTTGGCGCCCAGGCCGGCGCGCAGAGCGGACTTCTGGAACAGGGCGTCGTGCAGAACGTCTCGATGACCAGCAGCGGCGTAAACCTCAATCTCGGCAACCTCGTGATTCCTGAGACCGCGATCGCCGAAGTCGCGCAACCGACCAATTGAATTTAGGGAGACACTAAGATGGCTGGCGATTCACTTTCAGTTACCGAAACCGGATTGCAGGCGGTCGACACCGCGATGCAGGCGGTCAGCGACAACCTGGCCAACGCCCAGACCACCGGCTTCAACGCCGAGAGCGTCGATTTCGGCACGCTGCTCGGCGAGTTCGTGGGCGGCAGCCCGCTCGGCGGCGGCGTCACGGTCACGGGCATCACGCGCGATTTCTCGCAGGGCGCGATCGTGCAGAGCAACTCGCCGACCGATCTTGCGATCCAGGGCAACGGCTTCTTCGTCTTCAAGGACAGCTCGGGCAACACAGGGTTTTCCCGCAACGGCGGCTTCAGTATCGGCAACAACGGCGACCTGCTCTCGTTCAATGGCGCCCAGGTGATGGGCTACTCGGTCAATTCATCGGGCCAATCGAGCGGCGTGTTGGGTACGATCGTGATTCCGCAGGGCGTTCTCGCCCCGACCGCGACTACTCAGGCGGCGATCACGGGCAACTTCGACGCCGGCTCGCCGACGATTGCCGGGCCAATCAATCCCGCCGATCCCACGACCTACAGCACTTCGGTCAGCGTCCAGGCCTTCGACAGCCTCGGCAACTCGCATGTGCTGACATTTTATTTTCAGAACTCAGGACCGAGCGGCGCCACGCCGCCGACCGAACAGTGGAACTGGACCGCGACTCTCGACGGCAGCACCACCGGCCTCGCCAACAACAGCGGATCTATAACGTTCGACTCGGCCGGCGCCCTGGTGAGCGGCGGTATCCCGCCGAGCCCTTTGACCGCGACCCTCTCCAGCGCCGCGCCCATGTCGGTGGCGCTCAATTTCGGTGCCCTCACTCAGTTCAACGGCGCTTCCGCTGCGACTGGCACCGCCGACGGCAACGCGGTCGGAAATCCGGTGGGCGTGCAGGTCTCGAACAACGGCCTCATCAGCGAGTCCTACTCCAACGGCCAGACCGTGGACGTCGGCCAGGTGGCGATCGCCACCTTCCAGGCCAACCAGGGTCTTCAGTTGACCAATAGTGGAGTCTATGAACAGACCCAGGCCTCGGGTCCGGCGACCATCGCAACCGCCGGTGCGGGCTCGGCCGGAACGATTGAAGCGAGCGCGCTCGAGAGTTCCAACGTCGATACCACCAGCCAGCTCGTCCAGCTCGTCGTCCTCCAGCGTAACTTCCAGTCAAACGCCAAGGCGCTGCAGACCGAAGACAACATCCTCGGCACCTTGATGCAGCTCCAGACCACGTAACTCAAGGGGGTAACCAAAAGTCATCATGAATAAGATGATTATCATGGGTGGCGCAGCGCTGGTTCTGATCGGCGGCGGCGGCGGCGCCTACTACAAGTTCATGCGCAAACCGGCCGCGGTTCATCAGAGGCTGGCCAAACCCGCGCCAACTCCCGCGCCGAAAGTCGCCTACGTCGAGGTCAAGGAAATCACCCTGCGCCTGGCCGACACCGACGTCGAGCATTACATGAAAATCACCCCGGTGCTGGCGGTGCGCGTGGCCAAGGCCGACGACCTCAACGAGAAGATGCCGATCGTCCGCGATCGTATCAACGCCATCACCTCGGCCCGCACCTCGGTTGAGCTCGCCACCCCCGCCGGCCAGCAGAAACTCAAACACGACCTGCTCGGCGCGCTGCAGGGCGACTTCAAGGATGACGTCGTCGATATCTACTTCGACGGCTACCTGGTCGAATGAAGCGCTGCAAAATCATCGCTGCGGTAGGCGCTGCGGCCGGCCTGCTCGCGATCGGCAGTCCCGCCTGGGCGCTCGATTTCGCGATCAATGGCGGCGAGCGCGGCGCGGGTCCACTCGAGCTGGCGGCGCTGCTGACGCTGGTCACACTCGCGCCGGCGGTGCTGGTGCTGCTGACCTCGTTCACTCGCATCGTGATTGTCTTATCGCTGCTGCGCCAGGCGCTCGGCCTGCAGCAGACGCCACCTAACATCGTGATTACAGGACTCGCGCTCTTCCTCTCGATGCTGGTGATGGCGCCAACGTGGAGCAAGATCCAGAGCACGGCGGTCGAGCCCTACATGGCCGGCAAAATCGCACCGGCGGCGGCGGCCGAAGCAGCCGAAGGTCCGCTGCGCGATTTCATGTTGCGTCAGACGCGCGTCGAAGACGTGGACATGGCGCGCAATCTTCTCGCCAAGGCGCACGTCGAGGTCGACCGCGCCGTTGCAGCCAGGGATCTCCCCTTCTACGCGATCGTTCCCGCGTTCGTGTCGAGTGAGCTGACCTCGGCGTTTCGCGTCGGCTTTCTGATTTATCTGCCGTTTCTCGTGATCGATCTGGTCATATCTGCCGTGCTGATGGCACTCGGCATGTTCATGCTGCCGCCGACCGTCGTGTCGATTCCGCTCAAGCTTCTGATTTTCGTGCTGGCCTCCGGGTGGCCGCTGCTGCTCGGCAATCTCGCTGGGAGCTTCTCTTAGGAGGCATGCAATGACGCCGGCACTCGCATCCGACATGTTCCGCATGACGCTGATGATCGCAATTCAGATCGGCGCGCCGTTGCTGATCACGATGACGCTGGTTGCGGTGGTGTTCGGCGTCATCCAGGCGGCGACCCAGGTCCAGGACGCGAGCGTGTCCTTCGCGCCCAAGCTGATCGCGGCGATCTCGGTCATCTGGTTTGGCGCGCCGTGGATGGCGTCGGTGCTCGAAGGCTTTATGCAGAAGGCGCTGACCGCGATTCCGTGGATGGTGGCGCGGTGAATTTCACGGTTGGCAACGATACCGCTCTTGCCTTCGGCCTGCTGTTCGCGCGCGCCGCGGGGCTGATGATGGCGCTGCCGCAGTTGCTCGGCGTCGCGGTGCCGATGAAAGTGCGCGCCGCGCTCGCGACGTTGCTGGCGGCCGCGCTGATGCCGCTCGCCTCGGTCTCGCTGCCCTCGGGCGGTGTGCTCGCGATCGCAATCCTCGTTATTCGCGAGCTCGTGATCGGCGCGACGATCTCATTTGCCGCCGCGATCGTCGTGGGCGCCGTGATAGCCGTGGGCGACGTCGCCGGTGCCTCGATGGAACTCAACAGCGGCGCCGTGCTGCGCGGCGACGTGCAGGCGCCCAACGTCCTGGCCGATGCGCTCGGAGTTATGACCGGCCTGCTGTTCTTTGTCGGCGGCTTCCATCGCGCACTGATATTGGCGCTGGGCCGCAGCCTGGCTGTCGTTCCGCTGGGAACGATCGCGATGCCGGATATTCACTCCCTGTTAGCACTGGGCGGGCGGATGTTCGAGATCGCGCTCGAAATTGGGCTCCCAGTGATGATCCCGATGTTCATCCTGTCGCTGTCGCAAGGCGTGATCGCGCGCCTCGCACCGCAATTGAACGTCCTGGTCGCGGCGCCCGCGGCGATGATCCTGGCGGGCCTCACGATTCTTGGGCTCGACGCGGTCGGCCTCGGCGCCGGAATCACGCGCGCGTGGGCCTTTGTAATTTCGCAGTCCAACGGATGGCTGCTAAATGGCTGACCGCGAAGAAAAAGTATTTCCCGCGCTGCCGCAAAAGCGCGCCCGCGCCCGCGAGCAGGGCCAGGTCGCGCGCAGCCGCGACCTGACTTCGGCAGTCTCTTTCGGTATTGGAGTGCTGCTCGTCTGCGGCGCGACGCTCGTCCTCAGTCGACTGGTTCTCGGCGGCTTCCAGAGCCTGCTGGTCGCGACCGCGTCGGGCGATATACCGGCGGCGCTGGCGCGTGCGATGCGCTGGCCGCTCTTCATCAGCGCGGCGGCGGCCGTAATCATGGCGTTGACATCGGTAGTCGGCGCGGTGGCGCAGGGCGGAATAGTGTTCTCGCTTGAGAAGCTCGCGCCCGATCTTTCGAAGCTCAGTCCGATGAAATACTTCGGCCGGGTCTTCTCCGGAGTGGGAGCGGTCGAGCTCGGCAAGGCCGCACTCAAGATCGCAGTCATCGCATACCTCGGATGGAGGACCGCGATCTGGGCGCTCGCGCTCGCGCTTTCGGCCCACGGACTCACCGGCGGCTTGCAGGCGCTCTCGCTCGGCGTGCATCGCATTCTTTACCTCGGCGCGCTGGTCGCGCTGATCGTCGCGCTCGGCGACTACCTGCACAAGCGTCACGAGTTTGAAGCCGACCTCCGCATGACGCGCCAGGAATTTCTCGATGAGCTGAAACTCGAAAACGGCAATCCCCTCATCAAGCGCGCGCTGCGCAAGGCGCAGCGCAAGAACTTCAAACGAATCCGCGGAATCCATCAGGCCGCCGCGGCGACCGTGGTCCTCACCAATCCGACCCATTTCGCCGTAGCCCTGCGTTATCGGCGCGGATTCGACCAGGCGCCCCTCGTCGTCGCCAAAGGGGCCGGCGAGAACGCCCAGCGAATCAAGGAGATCGCGCGGATGGCGGCGGTGCCGGTGCTCGAAAACAAAATGCTGGCGCGTGCGCTGTTCAAAACGGTCGAGGTTGGCGATTTCATTCCGCGCCAGTTCTACCGCGCGATCGCGGAAGTGCTCGCGACGATCATGCGCGCCGAAGCCGCGCGGGCCAAAGCCTCACAGGGGGGGCTCTAAGTGGCGGCAATGGAAACCAAGCGTAGCCCGCTGATCACGGCCTCCGAGCTCGCGCTGCCCGCGACCGCGATGCTGGTCCTGGCCGGGATGCTCGCTCCCGTGGGCCCGATTCTGCTCGACGTGATGCTGTCGTTCTCGCTGGCGCTCTCGCTGGTGGTGCTGGTGGTATCGGCCTCGAACAATCACGCCCTCGACTTCTCGGCCTTCCCTACCGTGCTCTTGATCGCGACGCTGCTGCGCTTGTCGCTCAACGTGGCCTCGACCCGCTTGATTCTGATGCACGGAAATCTCGGACCGGCCGCTGCGGGCGTGGTTATCGAATCGTTCGGCAACGTGCTGGTCGGCGACAACTATGCGGTCGGAATCGTCGTCTTCATCGTTCTGGCGATTATCAATTTCGCGGTCGTGACCAAGGGCGCGAGCCGGGTCGCCGAAGTGGCGGCCCGTTTTACGCTCGATTCGATGCCCGGCAAGCAGATGGCGATCGACGCGGACATGAACGCCGGCATTATCGGCGAGCAGGAAGCGCGCCGCCGGCGGCGCGACCTCGCGCGCGAAGCCGACTTTTACGCTGCGATGGATGGTATCGGCAAATTCGTCCGCGGCGACGCGGTCGCAGCGATCATGATCATGGTCATCAACCTGATCGCCGGCCTTTTCGTGGGCGTGATTGAAAACGGCATGAGCCTGTCGGACGCGCTTCACACCTACTCGGTGTTGACGGTTGGCGACGGCCTCGCCGCTCAGGTGCCCGCGCTGCTGACCTCCACCGCGGCGGGCGTGATCGTATCGCGCACGGGGAGCGACTTCGATCTGCCCCACACGATCGGCCGCGAGTTGCTCGCCAAACCGGGCGTGCTGTTCGGCGCCGCCGGCCTGCTTGGAATCATCGCGGTGATACCGGGCCTGCCGCACATTCCGTTTCTGATGATCGCATCGGGGGTCGCCGCGCTCGGTATCCGCAGCCGCAACATGGCTGACATGGCTGCCAAGGAAGATGCGCTCGCCAAACCGGCCAAGCCCTTAGAGCAGCAAGCCGCGAGCCCCTGGCCCGATATCCTGCGCCTCGAGCTCGGCGCCGCGCTGGTGCCGTTCGTCAACGAGCCCTGGAAGCTCGCCGAAAAAGTCCAGGCCCTGCGCCCCAAGATTCGCGAAGAGCTGGGCATCACGCTGCCGGCGGTCAGGATTGTTGACAATCTGACTCTCGACCAGAACGTTTACCGCATCGCGCTGCGCGGCACCGAAGTTGCCCGCGGCACCATTCGTTCCACGATGAGCCTGGCGATCCCGGGTCCCAAAGGCCCGAGCGCGTCCGTGCGCGGAATCGATACAACTGAGCCCGCCTTCGGATTGCCAGCGCTGTGGGTCGCTGGTGAACAGGTGACCAATGCGCGGCTCGCGGGCTACACAGTGGTCGATGCGATCACGGTTCTCGTCACCCATTTCGCCGAAACCGTGCGTGCTAACGCTAGCGAGATTCTGACACGCAAAGATGTCGAGGGGATGCTCGAGGCGGCGCAGAAAGTCGTGCCGCGCATCGTCGAGGAACTCTCCGGCGTCGGCATCCATCTTGGAAGTGTTTACCGCGTGCTCCAGCTCTTGCTCGCACAGCGAATCTCGGTGCGCGACCTGCCGGTGATTCTCGAGGCGCTTGCCGCCGAAGGCGGAGCGACCAAGGATCCCACCGATCTGGCTGAGCGTATTCGACCGATCATCGGCCGCGCGATTTGCGAACCGCTGCGCCGTCCCGACGGCGCGCTGCCCGTCCTGGTCGTCGATCCTGCGGTTGAAGAACCATTCTTCACCGCGGCCAGCAGCGAGCAACCGATGATCAGCGATCCCTCGGCGCTGCGCTCGGTTAGCGAGGCGATCAAGAAAGCCACCAACGACGCCGCCTCGCGAATGATGGAAATGCCAGCGGTGGTCGTGTCGCCGCAAATCCGCCGGATGTTTGAGCGCGTCGCGCATCGCACCTCGCGCCACCTGGTCGTGCTCGGCGCAAGCGATATCCCGGCCGGCGTTGAGCCGACGATCGTGGGAAGGGTCGGATGAAGGATTACGCGCAGGAAGCCGTGCAGGTCGAAATCCAGCCTGCTCTCGACGATTGCGAAATCGCGCGACTGGTCGAGAACTACCTGCCGCTGGTTGCCAAGCACGCCGATCGGGTGTGGGTTTCGGCGCGGCTCGGTCTGACGCGCGACGATCTGATCTCGGCGGGATGCTATGGGCTGCTGCTCGCGGCGCGGCGCTTCGATCCCACACGCGGTGTGGGCTTTGGTGTGTTTGCGCGATCGCACGTGCATGGCGCGCTCATGCGCGAGATCAACTCCGCGATGAAAGCGGCGGGTCTCGGCGGCGAAGAAGTCTTCGTGGCCGGCGCCAGCGAAATCGAACTCGATTCGATCGCCGATGAACAATCGATTAACGCCCACGAGGCCATGGAAATCGCCGAAATGCGCGACCTCATGGACCTCCTACTGACCGAGCAGGAGCGCCTGATGCTGACCCTGTACTACTTCGAGGAATTGACGCTGGCCGAAGTTGCGGCCGTCACCGACCAACCTGAGGGCGCGATCGCGCGCGCACTCAAGTGCGCGCTGGGCAAACTCAAGGCCGCGATGGCCGACAAGGGGGAACGATGAACTCGATTTTTATTGCCGCCTCGGGCGCCGCCAGCCAGGCCGCCTCGCTTGACACGGTGTCGAACAACCTCGCGAATCTGGACACTCCCGGTTATCGCCGCTTCATCAACGTGCTCGACTCTGTGCAGGGCAACGGCTCGCCCTATCAGTACGCGTCGACCGCCCAGACCTCGCAAATCGACATGGCGCAGGGGCCGCTCCAGGATACCGGCAATCCGCTCGATGTCGGGATCACGGGACCGGCGTTCCTCACCGTGCAGGCGGCCGATGGCAGCACGGCGTACACCCGCAATGGCTCGCTTTCCGTCTCCGAGGACGGCACCTTGATGGCCGCCGGTCATCCGGTGATCGGCGACGGCGGCAGCCCAATCCTCGTTCAGCCCGGCCCTCTGACGATCGGCTCCGACGGCGCAGTCAGCGTCGCGGGACAGCCGATGGGCCGGCTCGGGCTCGCTGATCCAACCGATATCACGATGATTCCCAAAGGCACGAGTCTCTACCTGCCATCTGACGCTTCGACTTTGCCGCCCGCGACTAACAGTCAAGTTCACCAGGGAATGCTCGAGCATTCGACCGGCACCGAGATGGGCGAGATGGTCGCGACGATGGACGCGATGCGCAACTACGAATCCGCAATGAACACCGTTCATTCGATCGATTCCAATCAGAGCCAGGCCATCCAGGCCTTCACGCTGCAGGCATAAGGGGGAACTTCAATGCTCCAGTCTCTATCGATCGCCGCGACCGGGATGCAGTCCGAGGAAACTCAGACCCAGGTGATCGCAAACAACCTAGCCAACGCCTCGACCCCCGGCTTCAAGGTGTCGCGCGCGCATTTCCAGGACCTGCTCTACGTCAACGACCGCCAGGCGGGAACCCAATCCTCCCAGGTCAGCTACGTGCCGACCGGAACCTCGATCGGCCTCGGCTCGAAGACCGCGGCCGTCGATCAAATATTCACTGAAGGTCAACTCGACCAGACGGGCAATCCGCTGGACGTCGCGATCCAGGGTGACGGCTTCTTCCAGGTCTCGATGCCCGACGGCACTATCTCATACACCCGCGACGGCACCTTCCGGCTCGACCAGAACGGCCGGTTGGTGACCGAAGATGGCTACACGATCATGCCCGGCGTCACGATTCCGCAGGGCGCCCAGAACATCACGATCGGCCCCGATGGCACGGTCTCGGTGGTGGTCGGCACCTCGACGACTCCGACCACTGTCGGTCAGTTGCAGCTCATCCGGTTTATCAATCCCGCCGGTCTGCAACCGCTTGGGCAGAATCTTTACAAGCAGACGCAGGCCTCGGGCGCGCCGCAGGCGGGCGTCGGCGGGCAGAACGGATTCGGATCGATTACGCAGGGCTTCCTCGAGATGCCCAACGAAAGCGTCGTGACGGAAATGGTCGGGCTCATCGAGGCGCAGCGCGCCTACGAGGCGAGCTCGAAGGCCGTCGAGACCGGAGACCAGATGGAGCAAATCGCCAATGGCCTCATCAAGTAAGGATACGGTCAAGTTCAGTTTCATCGCGCTCGCGGTATCGGCGGCATGGCAGCTCGCCGAGATCGAAGACCGTGCGGCGCGCGTCGAACGCGAGCTGGCTTTCTGGAAGGAGCGCCGGCCAACCCGCGGTTCTCTCATCCTGCGCGTCATCATGACAATTTTCGCCACCACGCTGATGACCGCAGCCGCGGCCGCGGCGGCGCACGGCGCGACTGCGTCTGCCGCAAGCACTCCGCGTGACGCCGTTATTCCGACCCAGGCGGCACCGAGCGCGATCGCGCCCGACTTTAACGCACAAGTTGTATCGAGCGTGACGCCGATGATGCCCGAAGGAATGCGGCTTGACGGCGTGGCTCTAGGCTGCAAACCGCCAGTTAATGCGGCGCTGAAGGCGGTGGCGCCTGGATTCACGCGAATTCAGTCGCGCGGGTTTATCGTCGAGTTCGCCGTAGGCGCGCGAATAATTATGTGTAGCGCGAGCTTGAATGCCGAGCGCCAGATGCTCGTCGCGGCACGTGATATCCAATCCGGAGAATTGGTTAGCGACGCGGATTTCAAGTCTCAGTGGATAGATGCGTTCTCAGGCGGCACCGGCTCGCTCAGCATGTTTCCGCAGGCGGGTCCCTACGCCGCGACCAGCTTCATTCGCGCCGGCGATCCTCTTTATCAAAACCAGATTGCGCGTCCGATTGCGGTTCGCGCCGGCGACCTCGTGATGGTCCTGGTCAAGAACGGGCCGATCACGGTGCGCGCGCAGCTTCAATCGCAATCAACCGCCGCAGTGGGCGAGACCGCGACCGTGATCAACCCGACGAGCGGAATTCCCCTGATGGTAACGGTAACCGGTCCCAAGACCGCGGAACTGGTGATGCAATGAAACTTAAACCATTGGCGGGCGCGGCGCTGCTGGCGTTTTCGGCGAGTGGATGTGCGGCGCTACCTTTCATTCCCACCGCGGCCAGCGTGGCGATGAAATTCTGGCCCAGTCATCAATCGGTCTCTCCCATAAATCCGGGCTCGAACCAGCTTGAGAAAGACGACCCTGCGATTGAAAAAGCGATCGCGACACCGCCAAAGGTCATCGGCGACAACGGAGTGACAATTGGTCAGCAGGACCGCGTTTCGTTCCAGCCGGAGGCCGAAGGCAGTATTCCCGTGCGAGTCGCGGCGATCGATCTGGTGTCGGACGTGAAAGCGCGTTCCGTCGGCGACATCGTAACGGTGAACGTCAGCGAGGTTATCAGCAGCGAAGCGAAGGCGGTTACATCATTATCCAACAAGCGCTCGCTGAGCGGCGGAATCCCTAACCTGTTCATGGGAACCGAGTCGCTCGCGGCTCACAATCCGCTGCTGAACCTGAGCAGCATGATTAATAGCTCGTCGCAGAACAGCACTGACGGCAGCGGCGACATGACCGCGGCCGACAACTTCTCCGCGACCGTGAGCACGGTCGTGGTGGCCGTTAATCCGAGCGGAACGCTGTCAGTCAAGGGCGATCGCCGAGTCCAGATCAACGGCGAAAACGACACTATCCATTTGAGTGGTGTCGTCCGTCCGCAGGATATCGATTCATATAACACCGTCGCGTCATCGCAGGTGGCGGACCTCGTAATTAGTATGTCGGGCTCGGGACAGATTCGCGACAAACAGGGTGACGGTCTCGGAACGCGAGTCTTCGACTGGGTATGGCCATTCTAATGAAGATACTGAAGTGCATACTCATCGTCGGCGCGTTGCTGAGTCTTCCCGGAGTCGCGATCGCGCAGGATGTGGTCGATACCGCGGGTCAATCGACGATGCCCGTCCTCGGCAAGGCTCCCGACCATCCGGAATTAATCAATCCCGGCGGCGGTCTCCTCGGCTATCAGCGCGGAGTCGCCAGCACGGCGGTGCCGCTGTCAACTCTGGCACATATTCATGGTATGCGCTCCAATCACCTGGTCGGTCATGGCCTCGTGGTTGGCCTCCAGAACACCGGCGATTCGCAGCAGACGATCTTCTCGATCATCTTTCTGCTCAACATGCTGCATCACGAGGACATTACTATTCCGAGCAGCCTGAACCCGGCCAACATCCAGGTTCGTAACCTGGCGGCGACGATGGTTACCCTCGATCTGCCGCCCTTCGCGCGCGTCGGTTCAAGAGTCGATGTTCTGGTGTCCGCGATGGGCGATGCGCGATCGCTGCAAGGCGGGACGCTGATGATGACGCCGCTGCGCGGCGCCGACGGCAAGGTTTACGCGCTCGCACAGGGGCCGATCACGATCGAAGGATATTTTGCGGGCGGCGCCGGTGGTTCTTCATCAAGTAAGAACTTCCAGACCGCGGGCCAGATTCCGGGCGGCGCGAGCGTGGAGCGCGAAGTGCCTAATGTGTTCGGCAAGGGTAATCAGCTCCAGCTCGATCTCGACCTGCCCGATCCGGGAGTGGCTATTCGTGGCGCGCTTGCGATCAATTCCCAGATCAAGGGCGCAAACGCATCGGTGCAGGATCCAGGGACGATCATAGTCAATCTGCCGCAATGGTTATCGCCGGTATTCTTCGCCGCGGCGCTGAGCCAGGTCGCGGTGACGCCGACTGAATCGGATCGCATCGTCATGGACGAGCGTACCGGCACGGTCGTTGTCGGCGGTGCAGTCACCGTGGGACGAGCGGCAGTGAGTCATGGAAACCTCACCGTGACGATCGAGCCAAAACTACAGGTCTCGCAGCCCGGGCCATTCAGCAAGGGCCAGACCGTGGCGCAGAAAACTTCGAAAATCTCAGTCGACCAGGAGCAGGGTGCTTTCTTCATGATGCCGCAGGGCGCGAGCGTCGAACAGATCGCGGAGACGCTTAACGCCGTCGGCACCAAGCCCGGCGACGTAATCGCAATTCTCGAGGGTCTGAAAACCGCGGGCGCGCTGCACGGAGAACTGATTATCCAATAGCTAATCGCTGGGATACTTGCCAAGGGGAGAAGTGAAATCATGCCTATATTTGCAAATGATGTTTTCTCGCGACCGGTTATCGGCGCCGAAAATACCAAGGCCAATCGCGGCAAAGCCGCCCAGGGATTTACCCAGGTGTTTACCACGATGATGGCGAGCGAGATGCGCAAAGCTGGGGGCGGCGACAAGGGCCCCCTCGGCACCGCCGGCGGGACGAGCGGCAATATCTACGGTTCGTTCTTCGACCAGACGATGGGCGCGACGCTGGCGCATGCCAAGGCCATGAAACCGCTCAGCGAGATCATCGAACGTGGCATGAGCGCCCCGACGCATCCAATCGCAAGTGCGATCGGCGGTCCGGGCGCACGCAGAACTTCCCTGGCGACCAGTGGAATCGTGCCCGCGAGCTACGAGACGATCACGCCTTCCGCGGCGAAGATGTTCGCCCCTGCTACAGGGCTGTCCTCGATTGGCACAGAACTGAACCTGGGGAGTGATGCGCGCGGCCCGGTTCTGCTGCCTCCTGCGCCGACCTCCATGGCACCCGTCTTGCCTCCTCCTAATCCTGTGAAGGGTTAGTGCATCATGCCTAATTCAGTATCAGATGTTACGAGCGCGAGCGCCGCGGCCATCGAGCAAGTCGATGCTTCGGCGGGGGCTCAGGATCTGCGTGCGCAGACCGTCACGCCAGTCAACGAACAACCTCCAGCGCCGGCGGACGCGACGAGTCTCTCGCCTCTAACTAATTTTCTTGGCACCGCGATCAGCGGCGCGCAGTCGCAAAGCTCGGTGCGGCCTGACGTAGTTGCGCAGCTCCGCGCCCAGCTCGCGGCTGGCACCTATCAACCTGACAAAACGGCGGTGGCAGCGAGCGTCTATCGCGCGATTAAGGCGAATCCATGAACAGCGGATTTTCAATGAGGATCGACGAGCTCGAGCGGCATCTTGGTACGGCTGAAGGCCTCGCCCACGTCGAGCAGGAAGTGCAGGAGATCTGCGAAGAACTGAGTATTCGGCCGCCAAGCCACGAGGAACTGATCGAGCTGGCGGCTTCGCTTGCGATGCTATCGGGAAGAATCTACGAACACGACCGCCTGATACGCGACAGGATCCGCACCCTCGGCGGGGAGACGAGCAATGTCGGTTGATCTGGCTGCGGTTGGAATCAGTGGAATATATGCAGCCGAAGCTGAGCTGGCGGCCACCGAATCGAATATCACTAACGCTTCCAACCCTAACTACTCAGTCGAGTCAGTGAATCTTGCGGCGCGGCCGAGCCCTACCGGCGCGGGGGCGGGCGTAAATATACT
>DATJMX010000063.1 GCA_035508495.1 Candidatus Binataceae bacterium | reverse complement strand
GAGGTTTGGCACCTCGATGTCGGCTCGTCACATCCTGGGGGTGGAGTAGCTCCCAAGGGTTCGGCTGTTCGCCGATTAAAGTGGCACGCGAGCTGGGTTCAGAACGTCGTGAGACAGTTCGGTCCCTATCCGCCGTGGGCGCAGGATACTTGAGAGGAGCTGTCCTTAGTACGAGAGGACCGGGACGGACGGACCGCCAGTGGACCGGTTGTAACGCCAGTTGCATAGCCGGGTAGCTGTGTCCGGAAGGGATAACCGCTGAAAGCATATAAGCGGGAAGCCCACCTCGAGATTAGGTATCCCGATCGTAAGATCCTAAAGGCCCCTTCTAGACAAGGAGGTTGATAGGCTGGAGGTGGAAGCGTTGTAAGACGTGGAGCTGACCAGTACTAATCGGCCGTGCGGCTTGACCACTAACTATTTCAATATTCCGCGCAAGCGAAATAACTGGAATAGTCAGTTCAGGAGATTCGAGATTGTTAATCGCTAGCTCGAGTTGAAATGAACAAGGTCGAGTCACAGACAAGGCACCATCAAACGGGCACCCGCTTCGAAAGATACCTCATTCAGTTGTCAATTATTTTTTCGGCCGGTGCGCTTCAAGCGCACGTCGGGCCAGTAAGTTTCCGGTCGCCATGGCGAAGGTGAAACACCCGTTCCCATCCCGAACACGGCAGTTAAGCCCTTCTGCGCCGATGGTACTGTGACCGAAGGCGTCACGGGAGAGTAGGACGCGGCCGGGGAATCCCGAAAGGGCGGAGCAAGTGCTCCGCCCTTTTTCTTTTTGATCCGTAAAAATCGATTTCTGAAATCCCTTTCTCTGACCAGGGGGAGGACGGTGCCGCACAACGGCTCCGGGTGAGGGTTGCCCGATCGGCGAAGTTGACTATTGACCGCAGGCTTATCGAGTTCAGCCCGATGTCAAATCGCCTTGTCCCATTCCATCATTTCATGGGTGAGTGATCCTGAAATTGTTGCAAAATCGCCCTTTTCCAGAATGCGCTTCGCTTCTTCCTTTTGTCCGCCAAGAGCCAGCTTTAGTACGTTAGCGGCTGCGGAATGGAATTGACGGTGAAGATCCTTGCACTTCGTGTAGTGCCTGGAGCCTTTCATTTCTGTCCCTGCCCCGGCCAACCACTTACCAAAGTCGCAGTGATCATCTTGTGCGACGGTAGCCGTCGAGAATTCGCTTGAGCCGCGGTCGATCGCAGTCCTGAGTCTCGTCTTCCACATGCCGTGCGCACCGATTGCTGCTTTGATCTCATCGTGTCCGTTTCCCATATTGCCCTCCTGTCAGTCGTTCGTTGATCATGGTTTTGGTCCTCGGCTTGATCAACCTTGAACTAGTCAGATGATAATCAAACTCCTTCCAGGCTTTTCGCTGGTTGAATTCACAAATCAAAGAAAAGGGTGAGCGACACGAATCTCCCGCTCTCAGCGATTGGACAACACCGATCGAGACCGCCAACAATATTTTAAGGATGCGATCAAGTTTAGCTTTCGCAATATCCGCTTCACTGCTCTGCGTCGGATGCTTTCAGTTCACCCAAGGTCCCCAGGGCAACCTGCAGTCGGTGGGGGTGCCGGGCGCTACGATCTGGAAGTCGGCCGACGCGAGCAAGCCGATCACGCCCGAGCAACTCGGTTACTCGCCGGAGGAGGCCGCCAAGCTCGGTGGTCCCGTCCTCGTTGAGCCTGCGGATTCAAGCACGCCGCAATGGCGCTATCGCTTCTACTACGCGAGCAACAACCAGTGCGCCGCCGACCTTACTAAGATGCTCGCCGCGCGTGCTCAGCAGAACATCACCGGACCTGCGCCTTACTGCACGATGACGCCACCGCAACCGTCGCTGCAGGGACACGGCCTGCTCTTCTAGAGTTCCCGGCGCGCCGCTTGCATCGTCGCTATAGCGTGGTGATCCACAGCTTCTATCCGAATTTCGATGCTGGGTGTCCGTCTGCGCGCTGGCGACATTTTCCAAGCGCTCTTCGCCTGAATACGCATATGAGCCGCGGCGGCAATCGACAGGAATCAGCAAAAATTTCACGGTGTGGCAGATCGTTATGGGATTGAACGGCCGAAAAACTGATTCCTTCGACTCGAGCCTCGACAGCGATCACACGCTGATCTGGGTCGCTCTCCCGATGCTGGCGCTGGTCGTCATAACCGCCGTTCTCTATTTCGCTCGCGACATCATGATTCCGCTCACCGCCGCCGGAATCCTGAGCCTCGTGTTGAGTCCGATCGTCGACAAGCTCGAGCGTATTGTGGGCCGCGTTCCAAGCGTCGCGATGGTAGTGATCGCCGGTGTAGGCATGATCGCGATCATTGGCTACTTCGCCACCGTCCAGCTCGCGACTGTCGCCGACGAGGTGGCCGGTTATTCCTACAACATCGGCGATAAGGTCTCAGCTCTTCAGAAGAGCACGCCCGACTGGATTCTCCATATCGAGAACGCGGTCAGTGACGTCGAGCGTCGGGTGCAAAAGCCTCCGCCTTATGTCGCCAAACCCAAGAACGTTCCCGAAGTCGCGATCACCTCGGGCTCGATGTACGACAATATCTGGCGCGTGGCGCCGGCGCTGGCTGCCTTCATCCAGATCTTGCTGGTGATCGTCCTGCTCTTCTTTCTGCTCTATAGCCGCCACGACATGCGCGATCGATTCGTGCGGCTGGCGGCGCGCGTGCGCGTCACGGTCGCGAGCGTGGCGATCGAAACCGCCAGTCATACCGTGAGCCGCTATCTCTTCATGATGACAATCATCAATCTCGCCTTCGGTGCGACGATCGGGATCATTCTGTGGTTCCTGGATGTGCCGAACGCGGGATTCTGGGGCGTGCTTGCCTTTCTGCTGCGATATATTCCGTACGTCGGAACTCTGGTTGGTTCCACCTTGCCAACGTTGGTTGCCTTCGCCGTATCACCGGGATGGGCCAAGCCGATCGAGGTCTTCTGTTCGTTTATCGCGCTCGATCTCTGCACCAGTCAGCTTGTCGAGCCCTTCATGATTGGCCATCAGATCGACATGTCTCCTGTCGCGTTGTTGATCTCGACGATCTATTGGTCGTGGCTGTGGGGTATCCCCGGACTGCTGCTCGCGATTCCTTTGACCGTCTGCCTGAAGGTCGCGGGCGAGCATATTCCCGCGCTGAACTTTGTCAGTCTGGTGCTCGGCGGCGAGCGCGAGCTCGAAAGCTATCACGACTTCTATCGGATGCTGCTGGAGCGAGACGCCGATAAGGCCACCAGTCTCGCGGTACGCTATTGCGATGAGAACGGTCTCGAAGAGATCTTCGAGGATATCATCGCGCCGGTTCTGAAGCTGGCCGGTGAAGAGCGTGCTGAACGTAATATCAGCGATGAGAGCGCGCAGTTCATTTTCGAGTTCGTTCGCGAATTGGTCCCCGGCCTCGGCAGCCGTTTCTCCGAGCCGCGCGGCGCTTTTCGTCCCCGGGTGCTCGGCGTATGCCCGGCCGGCGAGATGCACAACCTCGGGATGCTGATGGTGCTCGAGTCGTTCCGCTACGCGGGCGCGGTCGTCAAATTCGTCGGCGAGGATCGCGCAGTACCCGAAGTCGTCGATATGGTCCATATCTTCGACCCGGACATCGTTTGTATTTCGTGCACGCTGACTGAACGCCTTCCGGATGCGGCCGAGCTCGCGATGACGCTGAAGAGGGGCTTTCCCCATCTGCTGATTCTGGCTGGCGGCGTCGCCGCGCTCTCCTATCCCGCCGATCTGATTCGCGCGGGATGCACGCAGGTCGCGGGAACACGCAGCCAGGCGCTGCGCGCAATCCGTCAACTCACGCGCACCAAGATCGATCGCGAACTCGTCAGCCAATCCGAAGCAAGCGCGACAAACTAGCGCTGGCGACTTCCACGAATCGGCGCGAAAGTAGCGCGCGAACGACCGCTGCGGCTCAGCGAAGATAACTACAAGGTGGCGTCGCTCGCGCGCTCGATGCCTTTCCTTCCTCTTTTGTAGAACCGTCTGCTCGATTTCGTGATGATTTCTTTAATATGGCTGAAGCTTCTGATGGCTTATCCACGTCCGTCACTGAATCCGCGTCGCTTGATGAGTCTTCGGCCGCATCGTCGCTGCGGACAATCTGGATCGGCGTCGCAACCGCGATCATAGTCGCGCTCGCAGTCAGCTGGAATATCTATCGAAGCGCCGTGGCCTATTCCGATGCCTTCGACCGCATGACTGACGCCTACCAGGTGATCCTGGCCCTCGATGCGGCCCGCGCCGATCGCACTCTGCTCTCGACCGAGTTCACCAAGTACGAGTTAGGCGGTGACCGCACAAGCCTCGCCGCACTGGCGCCAGTGGGCGTGCGGGTCAAAAGCGACGTCGCTCGCATTCGCGCTCTGACCCTCGCGAATCCCGGCCAACAGCATCGCCTCGCACAAATCGAGGAACAAATCGAAGAGCTCAACCTCCTCAACGCGGAGATCTTGAAGCTCGGCCCGAGTATCCAACCGCGTCAGGCCTCGCGGCCATTGCAATTCACCGCGGCGGCGCAATTGCTCGACGCGCTGCGGATCGAGCTTGCCGGAATCTCCGCCGAGGAGTTTCGCGCGCTGACCACCAGCACTTCGCAGGCACGCTCGCGCGCCGCCCAAAGCCAGGTCATGGCCGGCGTCGGATGCGCGCTTATCATCGGGTGGCTGCTGGTAGTCGTGGGATGGGGCGCGCGGATGGTCAGTCGGCTCGACTACAAGGCGCGGCAGGTGCTGGCTGGCGAGTCCGCGCTGCGCCAGGTCAACGAGGCGCTCGAGGCGCGCGTCAAAAGCCGCACCGCGGCACTCGCCGAGCAGCACAACCTGCTCGAGTCGATTCTCGACGCGATGTCCGAAGCGGTCGTGGCAGTCAGTGCTCAAGGCGAGCTCGGGGTCAGAAACTCCGCATCGGAACTGCTTCTCGGCCGCAATTTGGCCGACGAAGATAATCTGCTCGCCGGCTTCGAATCGGTCGAGGGCGAACACGCGATGCCGATGACAGCGTCGCGATCGCCCCTGCGCACTGTGCTCGAAGGCGGGCAGACGCCCGAGCTGACACTGCGTAAGCGCGACCCGAACAAGGGTGAGCTGCGATGGTTCGAATGTTCGGCGCGTCCGGTCGCCGGCGTATGGGGATCGCTTGGCGGCGCGGTTATGGTCCTGCGCGATGTGACCGACCGCGAGCTCGCGCGCGAGCAATTGCAGCGTACCCGCGACGAGGCGCTCGCCGAACTTCAGCGCCGCTCCGAGTTTGTCATGCGCACCGGGTTCCAGGTTCGCACGCCGCTGAGCACGATTATCGGCCGCGCCGACCTGTTGCTGCTGTCCGACTTGCGCGGCGAGCCGCGCCGCCACGTCGAGGTGATCAAGTCGAGCGCCGACCTGCTCGCGACCATCGTTAATGACGTTTACGACTACTCGCTGCTCAATACCGGCAGGCTGACGCTGCGCCGCGTCGATTTCGATTTGCTCGATACCGTCGAGGAAGTCGTTGAGTCGTTCGGGCCTGAGACCCTCGCGCGCGGCGTCGAGCTCGGACTCATGGTTGACTCGGGATTGCCGGGAAGGTTGCGCGGCGATCCGAATCGGCTGCGGCAAATTCTTTACAACATCATCTCGAACGCGGTTCGTGCGACGCAGACCGGACGGATCGAGATCAACCTTAACCGCGCGGATGAGAGCAGCTCTGCGGTCGTCGTGAACTTCCAGGTGAGCGACACCGGCAGCGGTATCGCCTCGGAACTGCGCGCGCGCTTGTTCGATCCCTACGTCCACGCCGACGGCGATTCGGCGGGCGGCGAAACGGGGCTCGGCCTCGCGATCGCCGCGCAGCTTATCCAGCGCATGAACGGCGAGATCGGACTCGAGAGCGAAGTGGGCAAGGGCTCGAATTTTCGCTTTCGCGTGAGCCTCGACAAGGTTTCCGACGAGCGCCTGAGTGCGCGGTTTGATTTCTCGATGTCGAAAATCGCGGGCGCGAAAATCCTGCTCGTAGGACCTCCGTCGCTGATGCGCGAGGCGGCCGCCCGTTACCTGGCAGCGTGGGGATTGACGCCCTCACCGGCGGAGAGCGGCGCAGAAGCGCTGGAGCAGTTGAAGCGGGCGTCCGCAGCGGGCGAAAAGTTCTGGGGCGTGATCGTCGCCGAGCAGGCCGCCGGTCAAAGCGGTTCGCAAATCGCCGAGGCCATCAAAGCCGTGCCGGAACTCAGGCCCATTCGAGTTTTCGTCGCTTCTGCAGAGCCGGGACGCGAAGGCTCCGCCGCGGTCGATCACTGGATCCGAATGCCGCTGATGCCGTCGCAGTTGGCCGATGCCCTTAATTCTCTCGTGTCGCCATCGCTCGCCGCGCGAACCCGGGAGCATCACGCGACCGCCGATCCCACTCTTGCGCACGACTTTCGCGCCTCGGCGCGGATATTGGTCGTTGAAGATGACGGCGTGACGCGCGCGATGCTCGGCGAGCAGCTCGCGGCGCTTGGCTTCGCATACGATCTCGCCAGGCGCGCCGACGAAGCGCTCGAAATGCTTGAGCATCGAACCTACGACGCAGTGTTGATGGATTTGGAACTGCCGGGCATGGACGGCTACGAGGCGACCGCCGAGATCAGACGCCGCGAAGGCAACAATCGACACACCGTGGTGATCGCGCATACCGCGCACAGCGCGGGCGCGATCGTCAGGCGATGCGCCAGCGCGGGGATGGACGATTTTCTCGCCAAGCCCGTGACGCTCAGCGAACTCGCACAGGTGCTCGATACCTGGGCGCAGCCGGCGCCGAGCAGCAAACCCGCTCCGACGATGACCGACGCCGACAGCGCCGCGGCGTTGAGCCGCGAGTTCGACAAGGATCGCCTGGCGGAAATCGAAGAGTTGTCCAAGGCTTCGGGCCAGAACATCCTGGCCAAGCTGGCGCGGACGTTTCTCGCCGATTTACCTGGACGGCTCGCCGCGCTCGAAACCGCAATTGAGCGCGGCGATCTCAAAACCTTTGCCTCCGAAGCGCACGCGCTGCGCGGAGCCTCGGGAACGATCGGTGCGAAACAATTCGCGAACCTGTGTGCGAGCGCCGAGGACCTCGCCCGAGCCGGCAATGCCGCCGACACGAGAACCTCGGTCTCGAACCTGATGCGCTACGCGCGCTTGTTGCCCGAGGTTTTGAAGCAGGCCAGTTCTGTATGACTCGCTGTCACCGCCAATACCATCACGGTCCGCACGAGTCCGCGTAGAACAGCATGTACTCGAACATGATAGAGCGCCGTCATGGGGGTGTTGGTGTCGGGTTCCTCTGCGAATAGCCATTGGATCGATGGCGCAGTCACCGAATCCAGATCATGATCGACATGCTCTTCGCGTTCTCAGGCGGATGCCGCACGCAAGCGCTGCCTGCGCTATGGGCGCAAGCTAGTCCACGATTGCCGAATAAATGATGTTCTTGAGCTGGCCGCGGAAGTTGAAGGTTGCCGACGGCATGAGCTGCGTCATGAAAACGACGACCAGATCCTCTTTCGGATCGACCCAAAAAATCGTCGAAGCGGCGCCGCCCCAATAGTAATCGCCCGCGCCGATCGTGCCCGCTTCAACTTCCCCGAGCGTGGTTGCGAAGCCGAGACCAAAGCCGACGCCCTCGTATGCAGTTTCCGAAAAGGCACCGATCGCCATCTGCGTGAGATCCTTGCCGCCGGCCAGGTGGTTCTTATGCATCAGTGCGAGCGTTCGCGAACCGATGATGCGATTACCGTCGAGCTCGCCACCGCGCCGTAGCATCTCGGAGAACCGCAGGTAGTCTGCCGTCGTGCCCGTGAGACCGCCGCCGCCGGAAAAGAAGGTCGGCTCGCTGAGATACGTGCTGGCAGCAGGGTCGTCGATCAGCTTGAGCGTCTTGTCAGGCTGGCGCTCGTAGTTGGCGGCGAACCGCGAGGCGTTGGCGCGCGATACGAAAAACGCCGTGTCGCGCATTTCGAGCGGGCCGAAGATCGTTTCCTGCAGGTAGCGGTCGAAGCGCTTTCCTGAAATCGCCTCGACCAGGTAGCCGCAGACGTCGGTCGAAAGCGAGTACATCCAGCGCTCACCCGGGTGATACCGAAGCGGCACATGCGCGAGCTTGCGCACGAAGGCCGCGAGGGTCTCGCCGCGTTCGCGCTGCACCATCTGCTCGCGATAAACGCGATCGACGGGATGATTGGTCGCGCCGTAAGTGAGCCCGCCCGTGTGGCTCAGCACGTGCCGCATCGTCATCGGACGCGCCGGCGCGGCGACCTCCATGTTCGCGCCTTCGCCGGAAATCCATACCTTGTGATCGCGCCATTCAGGAATGAATCGCGATACCGGATCGTTGAGCTGAAAGTGGCCCTGCTCGAAAAGCGTCATCAGCGCGATCGAAGTAATCGGCTTGGTCATTGAGTAAATGCGAAAGATCGCGTCGTCGGCCATCGGCCGGCGCCGCTCGCGATCCATCAAACCGAACGACTTGAAGTAGGCGTTAATACCGCGGCGCGCGACCGCGACCTGGCATCCGGCGATCTTGCCCGGCTCGATATAGTTGCGACTCAGGTGATCGGTGATGCGATTGAGCCGCTCTGCCGAGAATCCCGCCCGCTGCGGTGCCAGTTCCATAACACTTCCTCCGCTGTGACACGGCGATAGTACTACCGGCGCATCGCAGCGAGAAAGCGGGAAGGTGAGCGCGCGCCGCTACTTCGAATCGGCGGTGTCGGTCGCGCGATGCCAGACCTGCGTCTGCCCGAACAGCGGGATACCAACGTAGGGATGAATCTCGAGTTCGTCCGCGCTCAGCACGGTCATCTTGCAGCGGTAAGTCTTGCCGTTCTCGCGATTATAGATTTGCCCATACCAGGTCTTGTCGCTGGACGGCGTGAAGTCGCGCAGGATCTTGAGTCCAATCGGCGAGGGTCCCGAGATAGTCGCGTTGGTATCGCTCATCGAGTGATTTGCGAGTTCACGGACCGCAGTGCCGCACAGCGCGTCGCCACACGGCGCGATGTCGATCACGAGATTGCCGCTGGCCGTCACCCATCTCCCGTTCTGGGCGAACGCCGGCGTTGCGAAGAGACATGCCACGAGACAAAGCATCAGCCATTTCATGATGACCTCCGGGTACAGTCGCGATGTAATCACCGATTACACGCGAGGCGTGTTGAAAGTCAATCGAAATAAGCAGTGCTTACATTGGAGCGGTGCGTCGTGCTAGCTTCGGTTGCGATGAAGTCGGCAATTCCAAAACGCAGGATCAAACCCGGGCGAACGCCGCGCCGCGCGCGCTACCATCATGGCAACCTGCGCGAAGTGCTAATCGAGGCGACGCTCAGACTCGTCGAGGAAGGCGGCATCGAGAACGTGAGCGTGCGCGAGGCTGCCAAGCGCGCCGGAGTATCGCCGGGCGCTCCGTTTCGTCACTTTCCGGATCGCAAAGCCCTGATGACGGCGGTGGCCGAGGAAGCCACGCGCCGCCTGCGCGACGCGATTGTCGACGAACTCGCGAAAACATCCAGGCGCACGCCGCTTCAGCGCTTCAATGCGTTGGGCGCCGCCTATATGCGATGGATATTGCGCAACCCGACGCACTTCCAGGTGGTTTCAAATCGCCAGGCGATTGACTTCGACGGCTCCGAATCGTTGCGCCGCGACAACGACGAGATCAAATCGATCATGGGCAGCCTGCTGGCCGAAGCCGTCCGCAGCGGAGAACTGCAACAGAGCCGCGTCGAGACAATCCCGCTCGCGGCAAGAGCGCTCGCCTACGGCATGGCGCGCATGTACGTGGACGGCCACTTCCCCCAATGGGGCGTGAAGCCCGGCGAAGAACCGAAAGCCTTCCACGCAGTATTCAAGCTGTTCACCGACAGTCTCGCGAAAAAGGCGGAGGCCTCTGCCTGAAAATCGCCAGGTCTGCCGCGCACCCTCTGAACAACTCTCCCGCTCCGCGGATGATCCAACGACTGACAATAAGTTGACGCGATTTATACTTTGTGCTTAGTTCCTGGCACGAATTGTCGCTGAGCACTTTTTGTTAAGCACCGAAGGGGGAATGCGCCCGATTGAGAGCTGTTGGGTTTGGTTTGTTGTTCGCCATCCTTTTGCTGGCTGCGGGATGCTTTTCGTGGACTGAAGATCAGAACGGGAACCTGCAGTCCGTCGGATTGCCGGGGGTCCCAGTCTGGCAGTCCAAAGCGCCGCCGCCTGAGGTGACGCCGGCTTCGATGGGATTCCTGCCCGACGAAGCCGCCAAGCTGGGTGGTCCCGTGCTGGTCGAGCCGAACAGCAACGGCGCGTGGCGTTACCGCTTCTACCAGGCTGATCAGAATCATTGTGACGATGACCTGAAGAAGCTGCTTGCGGCGCGACCGGCGAACTCTGCGGCCGACACGATGCCCTACTGCACGCTCCATCCGAGACAGGCGCCCATCAAGGGGCATGCGCTGATCCTCTGAGCCATGCCAAGGAAGACGCAGGCCGCGCGGTTGCTTTCGACGGATAAGGACGGCTCCGGGCCGCGGCTTGTTATCCTCGGCCGCGGTGACACGACGGTTGGATGCGGCGCCGGCAACACGCTCGCCATTTCGGATTCAAACCTCGCCGAGCGCCACGCACTGATTGTTTACGCGCGCGGCCGGTACCACCTGGCGGACCTCGGCTCACAGGGTGGCACTTTCGTGAACGGATCGCGGCTCAGGCACTCGCGAGCCCTCAAGCAAGGCGATCAGATTCGCTTCGGACCGGCTATCGCCTATCGTTTCATCGATCCAGACGGTTCGCGGCGGCGCGCGAATCGCATTCGCTTCAATACTGCGGCCGGCGTCGTGCTGGTGCTGCTCGCCGGGTTGTTTGCGCACTACGAGAGGTGGGACGCTGGCGCGCTCGGACCTGGGTCCGCTCCTGCGACTCCAGCCGCCATCAATTCCGTCGCGGCGATGCCGCGTGCTGCACCGAGTGCCGTCCCGTCGCGCGCCGCCTCGATAGCCACTCCGCCAGCATCACTGGCGGTGGCGAAAGCTTCGCCAGCACCCTCAGCGAAGGCCAAAGCGGTCGCCGCGGCGCCCTCGGCGGAGGCGACAGTTCGCATCGGTGAGGCCAAGGCTGCACTGGCGAAGATAAATTCCTACCGAACTCAGACAAAGCTGACGCCGCTTGCCGAGGACGTTTCGACCTCGAGCGCGGCTGGCGCGCACTCCAGGTATCTGCTGCTCAATTTCCTCGAGCCGATTCGCAAGGCCGACGCGCTCAGCAATGATGCACATCGGGAAGATCCGCAGCTTCCCGGCTTCACGAAGGCGGGCGCCGCAATCGCAGCGAATAGCCAGCTCGGATGGGGTTGCAACACTGGTGAGGTCGGCCTCCAGATTGACAACTGGATAGCGGGACCGTTTCATCGCCTGGATTTGCTCGACCCCAATCTTGCCAGCGCGGGCTTTGGCGAGGCGATGCGCGACGGATGCTGGGCCGCCGCCCTTCGCCTCAATGTCGCTTCCGATGCGCTCAAACCATATGCGACTGCGGTTGAATTTCCGACCGATGGCTCGGTCTTGGCGCTGCGCTGGATCGGTGTTGAGTCGCCTGATCCGCTTGCCAGTTGTCGGGGCTATGGCCGCCCGGTCGGCTTTCCAATCACGCTGCAACTGGGGCGTCTCGCCAATACCAGGCTGGTCAAGGAATCGCTGCTCGAAAACGGCCAGCCGGTCTCGCATTGCGCGTTCGATTCGCACACCTATACGAATCCAATTGGTGCGGAACAGGAATGGGGCAGGTGGTCGTTGCGCAACTCGGGCGGGGTGATAATCGTTCCGCGTCTGCCGCTGGTCGCCGGTGCGCTGTACGCGGTTTCGATCACGACACAGAACCGGACTTACGATTGGTCATTTCGCCAGGGCGACATGCCCGGCGGCGAACCCGCGCAATGACGAGAGTCCGTCAGATGCTCCCGCTGTTGAAAGTCGGATAGTCAGGCGCGGCGGACGATTCGTCGGAGTATTCGTCGGAGAATTCCTGGAGCGACTGCGCATCGGGAAACATGTAATTCGCCGCGCTGCCGCTTGACACGTCGGTATTTGAATAGTCATCCGCCGCGGCATTGCCGTTGGACAAATCTTCCAAATCGGTAGTGCTGTTTGACGCATAAACCGTTGGCGTCGAGGCTTGCTGCGACGGCGCGCGAAGAGCCGGCGTCAGGTAGAAGCCTGCGACCATCGCGCCTACCGCGAGCGCTGCGCCGCTGCGGCGGAGTATCGTGCGGCGGGTGCGGATGCGCCCGGCTTCGCGCATCACGCGCGCGGCAAAATCAGGGCTGAGCTCAGGCTCGAAGGATGAAGCGAAATCGTTGGCGGGATCTGGAGTATTCATTTCAGGTTTCTCCTTCGCTCAGCAGTTGCCTGAGCGCCTTGCGCGCGCGGAACAAGCGCGATTTGAGCGCAGGCAGGCTGATCTTCGAAACACGAGCCATCTCCTCGTAGCTGCGATCTTCCACGACGGCGAGCGTTAGCAGCTCGCGCTGTTCCGGCGGCATCCGGGCCATCGCGCGATTCAGCGCCTCGCCGCTTACCCCGTTAACCGGCTGTCGCGGTGACGGGACCGATTCGTGTTCGGGCTCGAAGCTCACGAACAACGCGCGCCATCCGCGCCGCGCGCGTAGATGATCGGTGCATACGTTGCGCGCGATCGTGAAAAGCCACGCTTCGAATGTTTCAGTCGAGTTGAGCCGTGGCAGGGCGAGAACCATCTTCACAAAAATCTTCTGACACAGGTCTTCGTAGTCGTCGTGCTCGCCGGTGTGGGTGATGACGAAGCCGACAATGCGCCGCTGATAGACGCGGATCAGGTCTTCGGTAGCGGCCGGGTCCCCGGCGCGCGCGCGGAGGATCATTTCGACGGGGGGAGTCGCCGCTTCACGCACGCCGGGGCCGGCACCGTTGCTGCTGTGGTTAGGCATCAGGCAGGGCGAACCTGATTAATCCTGTGGCGGTGGCGGCGGTTGATCGCCGCCGGGGCCCGGACCCATCAGAGCTTCGATCTGCTGATGAAGGCTCTCGAGCTTCTGATTGGTCTGCGCCATCGTGCTTATCTGCGTGGGCGTCAACACGTTGCGAACCTGGATTGCGGTGCTGATCATGAGCGCGTCGAGCTGCTGCTGAATCGCGGCCTTTTGCGTTTCCAGCGAGCTGAAATCCGCCGCGCTTACAGTGCCCGGTCCGAGCAGCTTGGTCGCGATCTGCTCATCGAGCCCGTGCATCTGCTGGAACAGTGAATGAATCTGAGTGCGATTGGCGGACAGAATCTGATGCACCTGCGTTTGCTGATCGGAGGTGAGGTTCGCCGACCGCAGCAGCATCATCATCGGCGGCGGCCCACCGCCCGGTCCGCCATGTCCGCCGAAACCGCCGAACGCACGAGCAGCTGTCACGGGTGCCGCGACTAGCAAGGCCAAGCCCGCAGCGAAGAGTGTCTTTTTACCGACCATTTCTCGTCTCCACCTCCGGGCCCTTTCGGCCCTCTGTATCGAAAGACGGAGGTGCCGATGGAAAGTTTCGCGCACTCTGACGGGCGAGAAAAGCGGTTTCGGTGCTTATCCTCGAGCCAGCCACTGGCCGGCGAGAATGCCATCGCCGCACCATCGCGCGTCTTTCACGACCGCGCTGCCGTTCACCAGCACATGGTCGATTCCGACCGGCTCGAGCGTCGGAACATCCGCGTTGGCTCCGCACGCGATCGTCGCGGGATCGAAGATGACGATATCGGCGGCGCATCCTGCTTTGATCAAGCCGCGATCCTTGAGCCGCATCCGCTCCGCCGCCATCCCCGTCGCCTTGTGCACGGCAGCTTCGAGCGTGAGCAAGCCGAGCTCGCGCACGTAGTGGCCGAGAATCCGCGGATAGGTTCCGTAGCTCGCGGGATTGTGATGGCCGGTGCTGGTGAGGATAGTGTCCATCTCGAACAGGTTGAGCGGATGGCTCATCGCGGCGCGCAGCGCATGCTCGTCGTTGTCGTCGCCGCTATAAAGATGAATGAGGACGCGGCCGCGCGTGCCGCTCTCGCGCGCGATCGTCAGGTACGCGTCGATCGGATCGACGCCGAGCGCTTCCGCGATCTGTCCGAAGTATTTTCCTTCGAGATATTGCAGCTCGGGCTTCACGGCCCACATCAACTGGATCGATTCGGCGATAAACGGCGCGAGCGGTGCGAAACCCGCGCGCAACCTGGCCCATCCGTCAGTGCTGTCGAGCAGCTCCTCGAGTCCGGTCTGCGACCACGACGGGAAGATGATTCGAATCGTGGTGTTGCCGCAGGTGTATGGAAACGTATCGAAGGCGATATCGACGCCGTCGTTGCGGAGGCGATCGATCTCGGCGAGGGTTTCATCGGCAACGCTCCAGGTGCGGCGCCCGACAAAGATCATATGCGATGCCTGCAGCGGCACGCCCGCGGTGCGCGCGACTTCGGCCATCTCGCGTATCGCGAGAATATTGTGCGGCTCACGGCTGTCGAAAAAGAGCGAGCGCGTGGAGTAGGCGCGCAGATGCGACGTGAAAATTCCTCCCGCCTCGCCCGCGACACGCGCGAGCGCCGTAAGTTCGGCGGGCTTGGCGATCATGCCGGGGAAATAGCCGAGGCCGCATGAAAGCCCGAGCGCGCCATCAGCCATCGCCCGCCCGACCATCGCCTGCATCTCGCGCAACTGCAGGTCACTCGGATCGGCGTTGCTCGCGCCCATCACGCTGAGGCGGATACTGCCATGTCCGGCGAGATGCGCGACGTTGAGCGCGATGCCTTGCCGCTTCAGATGCGCGCCGTAGCCGGCCACATCGTCCCATTCCCATTCGAACTCGCGATCGGCACAGAGCCGGCCCGACTGATTCAGCATCGACACGCGCTCGCGTCGAATCGGCGCCACCGAGAATCCGCAATTGCCGCCGACCAACGTCGTCACCCCCTGCATCAGGAACGGCCGCAGCGTGCGAGCGTGCTCGGGGATGGGCACGACCCAATCCGAATGCGAATGCAGATCGATAAAGCCCGGCGCGATGATGCGATCGGTCGCGTCGATCGTTTTTGCCGCCGTCGATTGCGCGGCGTCGGCCGGATCGATGAGCGCGGAAATCCTGCCGTCCTTAATCGCGACGTCGCCATGAAAGCGCGGAGCGCCGGAGCCATCGACGATAGTGCCATTGCGGATGATCAGGTCGAATTCCATCTTCGCGATTATTTGCGCGCGCTATCCGGCATTCAATGCTCCGGATTTTCGTGACGCAAATATTTTCGCGACGTTGCCGTGTAGTTCGCGCCTATTTATGCAGGTTTAAGTACGACCAGTTTAATCGGCCACTAACGCGATCGTGATCCGTGCGACGCTATTCGCGGGCTACTTAAACGCTCCGTCCGCTTCACGTTCTCGAACGATATTTGGAGGAGCATATGAAAGGAAGAAAATTCCTGAAGGCTAAATTACGGTCGGGTGCCGCGATTGGCGCGATGGTGCTGATGACGGCCTCGACCGCGCTCGCCGGGGGCTCGATTCTCGGCGATCTTGGCGGTGGTTTTCCAGGCGGCGGCAAAATCCGTCACGTCCTGCTGATCAGTATCGACGGCATGCACGCCGTCGATTACGCCAACTGCGCCAACGGTATCCCGGGTTTCAACGGCGGCGCGCCGTTCTGCCCGAATATCGCGGCAGTCGGCGCAACGGCGATCAACTACACTGCGGCCAGCACTTCAAAGCCCTCGGATTCGTTTCCTGGCCTGATGGCTCTGGTGACCGGCGGATCGCCGCGCACCTACGGCGCGTATTATGACGTCGCATACGATCGCGTGCTCGCTCCTCCCACGAAAACCACGGGCAACGGCTCGCAAGCCGGAAGCTGCACGCCCAACACGCCCAACGGCACGACCACGGAATATGAAGAGGGCGACGATATTGATCAGACGCAGCTAAATGGCGGTGCACCGGCCGGCACCGATGGCGGTGTCGCTTCGCTCGATCCGGCCAAGCTCATCCGCGATCCGTACAACAACTGCGCGCCCGTTTACCCGTGGAACTTCATTCGCACCAACACGATTTTCGGCGTGATTCACAAGGCCGGCGGCTATACCGCGTGGTCGGACAAGCATCCCGCGTACTCGGCGGTATCGGGTCCCGGCAACGGTCCGGTCAACCTCGACGATTACTACGCGCCGGAGATCAATTCGAACGCGGGCCCATTGCCTGTGACCACTCCTCTTGGGTTCAACTGCAACAACCTCAACGTACCTGCGGATGATGCGTATACCGACGATTTCCAGGCGATCCAGTGCTACGACACACTCAAAGTCAACGCGATCGTCAATGAGATCGACGGCCTGACCCATAACGGTAAGTCGAGGGCAAAAGTCCCTGCCATTTTCGGGATGAACTTCCAGGCGATGAGCGTAGGCCAGAAGCTCATCGAGAAGAGCGTCGGCACGGGCGGCTACGTCGATTCGATCGGCACGCCGAGCGCTGAGCTCCTCACCGAGATACAATTTGTTGACAAATCGATTGGCGAGTTCACCTCTGAGCTCAACAAGAAAGGACTGCTGAGCTCGACCCTGATAATCCTGACCGCCAAGCACGGCCAGTCGCCGATCGATCCGGCTCGCTACGACGCGATCCTGAACAATCCTGGCGGCACCACGCCCGCGACGATCCTTGAGAACGACGGGCTGCTGGCGGAGACGTCTGCGAACTTCAACGGTATCGGACCAACCGAAGACGACGTGTCGCTGATCTGGCTCGCCAATTCAAGCGAGCTGGCGACTGCTGTCGCCGATCTGGAGGCGCAGGCTACTGATATCGGGCTCGGAATGCTTTTCGATGGGCCGGCGCTTGCGATTAACTACAACACGCCCGGCACCAGCACCGCGCAGATACCGACCAGCAACGATCCGCGCACTCCCGACATCATCGTGACGCCCAACGTCGGCGTGACCTATACCGGCAGCTCGAAGAAGCTCGCGGAGCACGGCGGCTTCGCGCATGACGACACTAACGTGATCATGCTGGTCTCGAATCCGAGCTTCAAACCCGCGACGATCACTGCTGCGGTTCAGACTGCGCAGGTGGCGCCGACGATCCTGCAGGCGCTGGGGCTGAATCCCGACAGCCTCGATGGCGTCCGCCTCGAAGGCACGGAGGTGCTGCCCGGCGTTCCGCTCAATGGCGGCTTCTAAGAACTGATTAACCTTGCCAGCTCCAATCCCCACCACGAATCGGAGCCGTGCCAGTGGCGGCGCGTTCAACCCCGGACGCGCCCGCCCTCTTTTTCTAACTCGCGAGTTTAGGGATCATCGCGCTCGGCCATCCGCTTCAGGCTTTCGACCCAGTTCTGGTGGCCCCGCTCGAGCATCGGGCGCAGGTACCACCACGCGAGCTTGGGCAGGATACCGTTCTGGCATTCCTCGGTGATAACGCGGCAGCCCGCGCCGTCCGACTCGATGATCCAGCCGTGGTAGGCGTCGAGCACGCCGTGCGCGTCCCATCCGAGCTCATGCGGCGGATCGAAGGTCAGCACCTTGCTCGATACGTTGGCGCCGAAGGTCTTCCACTTGAATTCGGTACCGAGTGAAAGGTCGGGGCCGGCAGATTCGAGAAAGCGGATGTTGGCGCTGTTGCTGTACCATTCGGGCCATCGCGCCGCTCGAATCAGCCATCGCCAAACGCGATCAGGTGGCGCAGCGATGGCGATTTCATTGTGGGCAAAGACCAATGAGCGATCAGGCTCGAATCCTCTAGGCCATTTCATCGAAGCCGCTTATAGCACGACCAGCGGTCACGCAAACCGCACAAAGTACGACACTCGCGCGGCGATGCCTGGTGCGTTAGGCTTATCCGATGCCCTCTGCTCAACTTACTTTCACGTCAAGGAGTCGCCTCGGCGCGCGCGCCGGCTTCACTGCCCGTGGCTGATACCGATTACAAATCTACACTGAAGCTGCCCAAAACCGACTTCCCGATGAAGGCGAACCTGCCCAAGCGGGAGCCGGAAATGCTCAAGCACTGGGACGAGCTAAAGCTCTACGAGCGGATGCTCGAGGTGCGCAAGGACGCGCCCATCTGGATCCTCCACGACGGCCCGCCCTACGCCAACGGCCGCGTGCACATGGGCACCGCGCTCAACAAGATTCTGAAGGACTTCGTCGTGCGCTCGCGCTCGGTGCTCGGATTCAGGACACCGTTCGTTCCCGGATGGGACTGCCACGGGATGCCGATCGAGTTCAAAGTCTCGCGCGATCTTGGCGCGAAGGCGCGCACAATCTCCAAGGTCGAGCTGCGGCGACTGTGCAAAGCAGAAGCGGACAAGTGGATCGATATTCAGCGCTCCGATTTTCGCCGCCTGGGAGCTATCGGCGATTGGTTCGATCCGTATCTCACGATGAAGCCCGAGTACGACGCGGCCGAAGTGAGCGTGCTGCGCAAGATGGTCGAGCTGGGCTACGTGTATCGCGGTCTGCGGCCTGTCCACTGGTGCTTCAGCGATCGCACGGCGCTCGCCGAGGCCGAGGTCGAGTACGGCGACCACGTGTCGCCATCGATCTACGTCGCGTTTCCCTTCAACTCGAATCTGACTGACGCCGCGACGCTCGCCGCGAACAAATCGGAAGGCACCGCGCTCGCGGATGCGCACAAAGCGGGAAAGCTGTTCGGCGTTATCTGGACGACGACGCCATGGACGCTGCCCGCAAATCTCGGCATCTCGCTCAATCCGACTTTCGAATACGTCGCGCTAAAAGTTGGCGACAATTATTACGTCGTCGCGGACAAGCTCGCCGAGTCAGTCGTCAAGGAATGCGATCTCAAGGTGGACGGCCGCGTCGATCTCGATCGCGAGGCGCTGCGCGCGCTCGACGGCAAGGATATTTTCCGGCATCCGTTTATCGCGCGCGATGTGAAGCTGATGTACGGCGATCACGTCACCGCCGAGGCCGGTACCGGCCTCGTGCATACCGCGCCCGGCCACGGCTACGAGGACTTCGTCATCGGCGCGCGCTACGGCCTCGAGCCCTACACTCCCGTCGACAGCTCGGGCCTTTTCACTGCGGATGCGGGTGAATGGGCCGGGCAGAATGTGTTCAAGGCCAACGACTCGATCGTCGAGCATCTGCGCAAAGTCGGCGCGCTGCTGCATACGCATAAGTACACGCACAGTTACCCGCATTGCTGGCGATGCAAGAATCCGCTCATCTTCCGCGCCGCGGAGCAGTGGTTTCTCAATATCGATCACGAAAATCTGCGTGGGCGGATCGTCGATGCGATCGACGGCGTCAATTGGGTGCCGGGATGGTCGCGCGATAGAATCCGCAACATGACCGAGACTCGCCCCGACTGGTGCCTGTCGCGCCAGCGCGCATGGGGCGTGCCGATTCCGGCGCTCCGATGCACGAGCTGCCGCGAGGTGGTGCTCGATCTCGCGACGATGGAACGCACCGAGGAGATCTTTCGTCGCGAAGGCTCCGACGCATGGTTCGAGCGTCCCGCGGCTGATTTCGCCGCGCCCGAACTCAAGTGCGCGAAGTGCGGGGGCACAAATTTCGAGAAGGAAGAAGACGTCCTCGATGTCTGGTTCGACTCGGGATCGTCGCAAAACGCCGTGCTCTCTGAGCGCGGCGAGCTCGCGTGGCCTGCGGACGCATACCTCGAGGCGGTGGAGCAGGCACGCGGATGGTTCGGCTCCTCGCTCGTATGCGCCGTGGCGGAGCGCGGCGGCGCTCCCTTTCGCAGCGTCATCAGCCATGGACTGACTGTCGATGAGAAGGGCCGCAAGATGTCGAAGTCGCTCGGCAATTCGCCCGACGCGGCTGATGTCGTCAATCGCATCGGCGCCGACGTACTGCGCCTGGTCTACGCGTCGCTCGACTACACGACCGAGATTGCGCTCGGCGACACGATCTACAACGCGGTCTCCGAGTCGTATCGCAAGATTCGTAATACCTGCCGCTATATCCTCGGCAACATCGCGGACTTCGATCCCGAGCGCGACATGATCGAGCATGCCGCGATGCTCGAGTTCGATCGCTACATCCTGGCCCGCCTCGAAAAGGTCAAGGACGACGTGCGCCGCGCCTACGAAGCGTTCGAGTTTCAGGCCGCCTACCAGGCGATGCAAACTTTCATCGTCGTCGATCTAAGCTCGCTTTATATCGATGTCGCGCGCGATCGTCTCTACTGCTCGGGCGAGAAGTCGCGCGAGCGGCGCTCCGCACAGACCGCGCTCTTTATCATCATCGACACGTTGCTGAGAATGCTCGCGCCGATAATTCCGTACACCGCTGACGAGGTGTATTCATACCTGCCCGGCCAGCGCCTCGAGAGCGTGCATCTGCTGACGATGCACCCTGCGCATCCCGAATGGCGCAACGAGCAGTTCGAAGAGAAATGGAAATGGCTGCTCGGCATCCGCGACGAGGCGCTGAAGGTGCTCGAGCGGATGCGGCAGGAAAAAGTGATCGGCGCGCCGCTGGACGCGGCAATCGGACTTCATCTCGTGTCGCCGCTTGTCCCTCTCGACCAGGTATTGGAAGAGATCAAGGAACTTCTGATCGTTTCCAAGATCTCGATTCTTGGCGCTGGCGAATTGCGTCAGATCGCTGACGCGCGCGGATCGGCGCAAGGCGATGACTTCGCCAGAGATGGGCACTTCTTCAGAATCGCGGGCAATCCGGAATCGCCCAAGCTCGCGATCGAAGGAAAGCATGCGCCAGGGATCAAGTGCCAAAGATGCTGGCGGTACTTCGACGATGGCGGTGACCCGGAGCTCGATGAGCGATGCCGCGCGGTGGTGAGAGCCTGATGGACGCTGAGTTGACGGCATCTTCGGCGGCGAGTGTGCAACGCGTGCGGCGGCCTTTCTGGTTCCTGCTCGGCTTCGTCACGATCCCGCTTATCGTTCTCGATCAGGTGAGCAAGATCTACGTGAGCGGCCACATGCTGCTCTACGACAACATCACGCTGATTCCGAACTACCTCGACATCACGTTCACCAAGAATCCCGGCGCGGCGTTCAGCATGTTCGCGACGATGACGCCGTCGTTGCGGATCGGGCTTTTGATTTCGCTGATCTCAGTCGCGGTCGTCGTGTTGCTCGTGATGCTCGCGCAGTGCGATCGCATCAACGTGACTTCATTCGCATACTCGCTGATTCTCGCGGGAGCGGCGGGCAATTTGATCGATCGCGCGCTGCGCGGCTTCGAGGTCATCGATTTCATCCGCGCGCACTACTACGACTACAACTGGCCGGTGTTTAATGTCGCCGACAGCGCGATCACGATCGGCGTCGCACTCATCGTCATCGCAACGCTGTTCTTCCGCGAAGCCGAAACGAAGTCATAGGACTCATCGATGCCCAAGTACGACTCCAGCGTGAGCGGCCTGGACGACGTCGCACGCCACTGGGATGACAACGCGTTCTCGTGGACGTCGCAGGTGCGCGCGGGCCGCGACGCGTATCGCGAGTTCTACAATACTCCGGCGTTCCTGAAATTCGTCGGCGACCTTTCTGGCAGGGATGTGCTCGATGCGGGATGCGGCGAAGGGCGCAACACGCGCATCTTCGCGCGCAGCGGAGCGCGGATGACAGGCGCCGATCTCTCGCCCGGTATTATCGCGCTTGCGCGCGAGGAAGAAGCCCGCGAGCCGCTCGGTGTCCGCTACGAAGTCGCGAGCTTCACCGATCTCGCACCGTTCGTTGACGCGAGCTTCGATGCCGTCATCTCGACGATGGCGCTGATGGACGGCCCCGACCTCGACGCCGCGTTCCGCGCGCTCAGGCGCGTGCTCAAGCCGGGCGCGGATCTGTGCTTCAGCGTGATTCATCCATGCTTCGGCACCAAGGGCTTCGGCTGGATACGGGACGAGAACGGCCACGAGGTCGCGCTGCGCCAGGCTGCCTACTTCGACAAGACTCCGTGGGTCGCGCAATGGAAGTTTCCAAAGGAAAACGCCGCGGACCCCGATGACATCCCGCCGTTCGCGGTTCCGCGCTTCGACTACATCCTGTCGGATTACGTCAATGGGATCGTGAAGGCGGGAATGGAGTTGCGTGAGATTCATGAGCCGCGCCCGATCGAGGAAGCCTGCCGCGAGCATCCGCGGCTCGCGAGATGGCGCGAGCATGCGCCACTGTTTCTGTACTTCCGCGCCCGGCGCCCGCGTTAATCTGAAAGTGGCGTGCGATCGCGCGGGCATTAAAGGAAGGCGCTGCGCGCGATGTCTGGCACCGGCCCCTTTGGCGGCCTCCAAGATCCCTCGACTTCGCTCGGGATGACAGAATTCTGATTTCGCGATGACTGATTGTTGGCCGATGCCTGAGAAGTAGTAGGGCAGGCAGGAACGCCAGCGCCACTATGTCTTAGAGCGCACTCGACCTTTGTCGCGAGTGCTTACTTCGCGAATGGGGCGAGCTTCATCAGCTCGTCGTGGATTGCGCCGTTGTCGGCGACCATGCCTTTGAGGATTACGTTGCGGCGGTTGAACTTCAGTGCGTTGCCGTCGATGTCGGTTACTTTGCCGCCGGCTAACATGATCAGGGCGGCGCCGGAGGCTACGTCCCATTCGCTTTTTGGCGACCTGGTGAACGTCGCGTCGGCTTTTCCTGCCGCGACCATCGCAAGCTTGTAGGCTACGCTGCCGGTCGGGCTGATTTTCAGGATGTCCTTGAATGGTTCCCATTCGCCGCGAGCAGTTTCGCTGCGGCTTGCGAGCACCAATGCGTTCTTGATCGTCCGCTTGCGCGTGACGCGAACGGGCTTGGTGTTGAAATGGCATCCGAGGCCGCGGGCGCCCCAGACCATCTCGCGCTTGATAGGATTGTAGGTCACGCCGAGCACCGGCACGCCGTCTTCGACGAGTGCGATCGCGACCACGAACTCGGGCACGCCCCGGATAAACTCCTTGGTGCCGTCGAGCGGATCGACGATCCATACCCGCGAGCACTTGCGGCGGTCTTTGGTGTCGGCGGTCTCTTCCGACAGCCATCCGTAGTGAGGAAACGGATCGTGCAGGAATTTCTTCAGCGCGCGATCGGCTTCGAGGTCGGCCTGCGTGACGGGATTGTCCTTGCCCTTCGATCCGATCTCGTAGCCGCCCTTGTGCCAATGGCCGCGCAGGATGTCGCCCGCGGCGCGCGCCGCTTTCTTGGCGAGGTCGAGTTCCCGTTTCAAATCGCCGGCTGCCTTCGAGGCTGCGAGCTTGCGCGACGCGCGTGGCGCGGACGTTTCTTCCATCTGGGCTCCCTGGTTACGCCTCGCCGCGTTTTTCGCGACGCTTGCGCACCTTGTTGTACGAATCGGTCAGGACCTTCATCAGCTCCTCGCGCCGATCATAAAGGCGGCGCGGCTTGCGCGGCTTGCGGCGCGCGAGCGAATACGCCGTGATCAATGGCAGCGCGACGGTGCTGTCGACGTAGCATACCACCGTATCGGGCAGCTTGTTGGGATCGATCTTGCCCCAGCTCACTGCTTCGTTGGGGGTCGCACCTGAGAGGCCGCCCGTGTCAGGGCGAGCGTCGGTTACCTGCAAGAAGAAATCGTGACCTTTCTCCGCCACGCCCATCACTTCCTGGATCTGCGGCTCGGTCTGGAGCATGAAATTTTTAGGCGAGCCGCCGCCCAGGATAAACACCGCGCTCTTGCCGCCCATCTTCTTCGCCGCATAGACGATCGATGCCGTCTCATTTACGTCGGCGAGCGGATCGAGGCGCAGGCCGTAGCCTTCGACTTCGAGCAACGCCAGGTTCATTCCGATCGACGAATCTCCCGGCGACGATGTGTAGATCGGCATCCCATGGCGATAGGCCGCCGCGAGCAGCGAGCGGCGATCGAGCTTGAGGACTTTTTCGCGCTCGGCGACGTAGCGGCCGGCGCGATAGTGGAACTCGGCGCTGCTCATCGGGTGCTGAAATTCCTCGGCCCGCGCCATCTCGCGGAAAAACGAATCGGTCGAGAGCAGCACGCGATAGTCGAAGAAGATGTCGTAGATCCGCACGACGCCTTCCTTGCGCAGTGCGACGTCGTCGGCGTCGGCAGAGCCCTGGAACATCTTGAGACCGATGCCGAAGTGCGTGTCGTGATAGAGATTCGCGCCGGTCGAGACCATCCAATCGACGAAGCCGTTTTCGATGAGAGGTATGAGGCACGACATGCCGAGGCCCGCGGGCGTGAGCGCGCCCGTCACACTCATGCCGACCGTCACGTCGTCCTCGAGCATTCTTTCCGCGAACAGGCGGCATGCGTCGCGCAGGCGGCGGCCGTTGTAAGCGAGGAAGGCGGTGTCGACGAGCTCGGCAGCCGTCATCTTGCCGGTTACAGGATTTGGATTGATCAGTGCCCCGGACAAGCCGGATTGCTTCTTAGCCATCTTCTCCTCCCGCGACGAGGTGCGGAACTGGTGTCACGCCCTGGGCGCAGCGGGCGAAATCCTAGCGACCTAAAGGTGACGATTCCATGTTGATGCGTTTGCCGTTCAGTGATCGCGAACCTAAGATGGCCGCAATTGGAGCGCTATTGCCATGGCCGTTATCGCAATCAATCAGCAACTCGGAAGCGCCGGTATCCAGGTGGGCGAAGCCGCCGCGGCGAAGCTGGGCTGCCGATTCGTCACCGGCGACCAGCTAATTGCGGCGACTGCAGAGCGGTTCGATGTCAGCGCCGACCAGATGCGCATCTTCGATATTCATACTCCCCACTTCTGGGAGCGCGGCAAGTCCGAGACGCCGCGCTATCTTGCCTTCTTCAGGGCAGTGCTCTTGAAGGAGCTGTGCGGCGCTCCCGCCGTCGTCGTCGGCCGCTCGGTCGCGTTCATGCTGCCGCAATCGCCCTGCACGCTGCGCGCGCGCGTGATTGCGCCGCTGCAATCGCGGGTCGCGCGAGTGATGGCGGAAGAACAGCTCACCCAAAGCGCAGCCGAAAAGAAAACGCTGCACTACGATGGCGAGGTCAAAGCGCGAATCCAGAGCCTCTACAACCTCGACATCGATGACTCCGCGAATTACGACCTCGTGCTCAAGAATGCGCAGCATCCAATTTCAGTGATAGCCGATACGATTGCGGCTGCGGCAGCAGCGATCGATGCGGCCGGCGACACTGCCGCGCCCCGGCGTTTGCATGACGCCGCGATCGCGGCCCAGGTCCATGCCGCGCTCTTTGCGCATCCCAAGATCCAGGACGCGCAGATCGTCGTGGGATGCTCCGAAGGGCGCGTCAACATCAGCGGTCCGGGCCTCGTACCGCCGTGGGACGAGCTCGTAATCGCAGTTGCCCGCTCAGTCGAGGGCGTCGCTGCGGTCGAGGTCGGGGCAGAAGCCGCGGTCATTCCAGACCCGCCGGGCTGATTCAGGCCTGAAAGCCCAAAGACTGAATCCCTCGCGCCGTTCCATCGTACATATTCAATGGACGAAGTCTCGTGCTCGAAGCCAGCACAATTCCGCGGCAGGACCGCTCGCTTCACGTCCTGAACCGGCTTGCCTTCGGGCCACGGCCGGGCGATCTGGAGCGCGTCGACTCGGTCGGCGCCGACAGGTGGGTTCAGCAGCAACTGCATCCCGAATCCATCGAGATTCCTCAGGTTTTCATCGACCAGATCCGCACCTACTCGACACTACACATGAGCCCGGTCGATCTGTTCGTCGAATATCAGAAGCCCCTGATGCAGGCGCGGCGCGAGGCGAAGCAGGCGGGCGGCGACAAGGCCGATCTCAAGGGCGCGACCAAGGACGAGCGCTTAAAGGAGCGGGTCGTGATGCGCGAGGCGGTCGAGGCGCGGCTCTATCGCGCGATTTTCGGCCCGCGCCAGCTCCAGGAAGTGATGACCGCGTTCTGGTTCAATCACTTTAATATCTTTGCCGGCAAAGGCCTCGACATGGTCTGGACGGGTGCTTTCGAGGAGCAGGCGATTCGCCCGCATACGATGGGCCGGTTTCGCGATTTGCTTGGCGCGACTGCGCATCATCCGGCGATGCTCTTCTACCTCGACAACTGGCAGAACACCGCGCCCAACAGTCCGGGCGCCAAGGGCAAGTTCGACGGTATCAATGAAAACTACGCGCGCGAGCTGATGGAGCTGCATACGCTCGGCGTCAATGGCGGCTACTCGCAGCAGGACGTTATCGCGCTCGCGCATATCCTCACGGGATGGGGGCTGCCTCCGGGACGTGGCGGCGGAGGCGGTGGCGGTGGCATGCGGCGCGCGCAGACGGATCAGCAGATGTTTCCGCCGGGCTTGATGCCGCGCGGCTTCGGCTTCTTATTCCGGCGCCGGCAGATGGCGCGCGAGGGGCAGATGCCTGCGCGTGTTGATCCAAGCGGCTTTCACTTCGACGCATCGCGACACGATCCGGGCCCCAAGTATTTCCTCGGGCAGACGATCGAGGGCGCAGGCGAGCATGAGGGCGAAGAAGCGCTCGACATCCTGGCGCGCAGCCCGCAGACGGCCAAGCATCTGAGTTTTCAGCTCGCGCAATATTTTGTCGCCGATAATCCTCCGCCGGCTCTCGTGCATAGGATGTCGCAGCGCTACCTCGCGACCGACGGCGACATCCGGGCCGTGCTCGAGTTGATGTTCACCAGCAGTGAATTCTGGGATCCGCGCTACTATGCGGCGAAGTTCAAGACGCCGTATGAGTACGTGGTTTCGTCAGTGCGGGCGACAGCCGTTCCGGTTATCAATTTTCGTCCGCTCTACGGCACGATTCAGCTTCTTGGGATGCCGCTTTACGGATGCCAGACGCCGAACGGCTACGACATGACGCAGGAAGCGTGGCTCAATCCCGATGCGATGATGACGCGGCTCAGCTTTGCGACCGCGCTCGCCAATGGCAACTTGCCGCTGCTCAATCCTCCCTTCGAAGAGGAGGACGGCGCGTCGGGGCCGAGCGTCGTGTCGAAGAATGGGCGCTACAAGGGGGTTAACTTCGGTGGCGCGAACCACGTGAAGATGGATCCGGTCGATCCCGCGGCGGTTACCTCCGCGATGGGCGGCGGGCTCTCGCCAAACACTGCGAATGCGGTCGAGACCGCGCCGCCACAGCTGCGCGCGGCGCTCGTACTCGGCAGTCCGGAATTTATGAAGCGCTAGTTTTCGAGGCGCCTGAGCCATGGAACCAATCGACGAAAAGGAACTCGAAGAAATCGGATGCGGTGGGTGCGCGCCGCGCGTCGAGCAGCCGCTCAGCCGCCGCGCCTTCTTGCGCCGTACCGCGATTCTCTCGGCATCGGGAATCGTGCTGCTGAGCAGATCCGCGTGGGCCGCGCGCACTCTCGATTCGTCGGGACCGCGGCGCCGGCTGGTCGTCGTTTTCCTGCGCGGTGCCGTCGATGGGCTCAACGTCGTCGTTCCTCACGGCGAATCCGCTTATTACGACGCGCGCCCGACGATCGCGGTGGGCCGCACTGGAGGGCAGGGCGGTGTCGTCGATCTCGACGGCTACTTCGGGCTTCACCCTGCGCTCGCCGCGATGGAAGGTCCGTGGAAGGACGGCACGCTCGCGTTCGTGCATGCGTGCGGGTCGCCGGATCCGACGCGATCGCACTTCGACGCTCAGGATTACATGGAAAGCGGCACGCCTGGCATCAAATCGACGCAGGATGGGTGGCTCAATCGCGCCCTCGGCCAGATGCCGGGTGCGCACGCGCCGACCGATGCGATCAGCCTGGGGCCTACTGTGCCGCGAATTCTCGAAGGCCGCGTGGCGGTCGCCAATATCCAGAGCGGACGTGCGGCGATGCGTCCGATGCCGCTCGATCGGCCGGTGGTCGAGAGCGCTTTCGATCGGCTCTATATCGGCAGCGATCCTTTGAGCCGCGCCTATCGCGAGGGGCGCGAAGCTCGGCAGCGCTTGACGGCTGAGCTCGCGCAGGACATGGCTGAGGCCAACAACGGCGCGCCCTCGCCGCAGGGATTTTCCGATGACACGGATCGCCTCGCGCGGCTGATTCAACGCGACCCGACGATCCGCGTCGCATTCATGGCGCTCGGCGGATGGGACACGCACGTCAGCGAAGGCGCGGGCAACGGCCAGCTCGCCGGGCATCTCAAGCCTTTAGGCGACGGGCTTTCGAGCTTCGCCAAGGCGCTCGGGCCCGCCTACCAAGAGACCGTTATCGTCGTGATCTCGGAGTTCGGCCGCACGATGCATGAGAACGGCAATGGCGGGACCGATCACGGGCACGGCAACGTGATGTGGGTGATGGGCGGACCGGTGCGCGGCGGCAAGGTTTACGGTCGCTGGCCGGGTTTGTCCACTGGCAGTTTATACCAGGAGCGGGACCTCGCGGTGACGACGGATTTTCGCGAACCGCTGAGCGTCGTGCTGCGCGAGCATATGGGCTTGCAGCCGCCGCAACTTGCCGCGGTGTTCCCGGATGCGCCGCGCACGCAGGGTAACGTTTCGGGATTGCTCAGGGCGTAAGGGGCTACGATTTTCTACCGATAACGAGCGGCTCGACGAGCGTTAGCCTTCGATCTCGCGCGCTGGCCGCGATTTCAGCCAGTATCTTGTCAACGATCGGATGGTCCGACGGTTCCATCACGGGGAACCATCGGATGCGAATCCATTCATCGACATCCTGCCACGTGATCGTAAACGGTGCGTCGCGCTGCTCGAAGCGTAGACCGACGCGCGCGAACGTCGCTCGATAGCGATCGTTCTCGCTCTGGGTCTCGACGCCGCGGCGCACGCGGCGGAACACGAGCTGCGCGAACTGCTCGTAGCGCTCGGCGCCAAGCAGCCGTTCGATTTCGCGGCGCGCGATACTGTCGCCGGGCAGCGTGGCGATGAGCATTCCGTTCGCGCGCAGGCAGCGGGATATCTCGCCGACAGCACTATCGAGCTCGGGGATAAACGGCAGGACGTGGCTGCAGAACACGATATCGAAGCTCTCGTCGTCGAGTGGCAGCGCGGTCACGTCAGCGCGTACGAAAGCGTTGACGGAGGGCGCGCGCTCGCGAGCTTCGAGCAACATGTCGAATGTGAGATCGGCGCCGGCGAGCCCGTGCGCGCCGCGAATCCTGGCAAACTCGGCGAGGTAGTTGCCGTTGCCGCATCCGAGGTCGAGGACTGCGCCCGCATCGCGGATCTCAGCGGCGATCGCATCGACGACCGCGCGGCGGCGCGCCTCGTAGTAGCGTCCATCGCCATACGTTCCGGCCAGGCGTGTGAAGTACTCCGCAGTGCGCCGACGATCGCCCCGCACCGGCGAAGATGGAGCGTCATCGGCCATCGCCACCCCTTAACGTCGGGCGATTGAACGTTAGATTGGAATTGGACCCAGGGCAGGGCTGAGCAGCAAGCCGACGTCGACTACCTGCGCGACTTGCGGGCCCGCTTGCCGCGCGGTTTCGGCATCGCAACCGGCATCGGCTCGAAATCGAGCGCGCCAAGCTGCCCTCGTTCCCATTTTTCGATCGCGCCACGACTGAACCGCCATGCGCTTCCGACTCTGAAGCCAGGAATGCGCCCCTCACGCAGTAAACGGTAGATCGTGGTAGGATGGACGCGCAAATGCGTCGCAAGCTCCGCAATCGTCAGGATTTCCCCATTCGACTCCATCGCAATTCTCCCCCGCGACGGTAAATCTTCAGCCAATCCCAACAACAGATTGAATGCTGATGCTAAAACCAACATCCAGACTTCATGGCATTCGACCGGATGTCAATACGTGCACAAGTCAACCCTGCATTATTAAATAGTCTAAGCGCGCGCGAGCGTCTATAAGCGAGGGTTTGTGGAAAACAATCTTGTCCCGCTTGGACTCGCGCACTCAGAAAGTTGTTCTGTGATGACAAAATCAACGGAGGATGTCCTAAATGGCCTTTGAAACGCTCGACGTGAAATCCGACGGCGCCATCGTATGGCTCACCCTTAACCGCCCTCACAATCTGAATGCGCTCAGCGCACAAATGGTCACCGACCTCGAGCAGTTCCTGCGCCAGATGCATTCCGACCCCAAGGCCCGCGTCGTGATCATGCGCGGCGCAGGCCGCGGGTTCTGCGCCGGTCTTGATTTGAAAGAACAGAATCGAGGCGGCACCGAGCTCGGATCCTCGACGACCGGCACGATCGAGACTCAGCGCCGGATGAGCGACCTGGTCGTTGCGATTCGGCGCTTGCCGCAGCCGTTTATCGCGGCAGTGCGTGGACCCGCGGCCGGCGGAGGATTTGCGCTGTCGCTCGCGTGCGACGTGAGAATTGCCGGCGAGTCGGCGCGGTTCAACGCCGCGTTTATCAGGATAGGTCTCACCGCCTGCGACATGGGCGTGAGCTATCACCTGCCGCGCGCGGTCGGCAGCTCTGTAGCCTACGAGCTGATGCTGACTGGCAGATTCATCAACGCGCAGCGCGCGCTTGCGACCGGGCTGGTATCGGAACTGGTGCCCGACGATCAGCTCGATGAAGCCGCGGGCAAGCTCGCCCAGGAGATGTGCGAAACGTCGCCGCTGGGACTCCGCCTGACGAAGGATTGCCTCGCGATGGCGATCGATGCGGGCAGCCTCGAGCAGGCGATCGCGATCGAAGATCGCAATCAGACGCTATGCGTGCGCGCCGGTTATATCACCGAGGGAGCGCGAGCGTTTCTGGAAAAGCGCAAGCCGCGCTACGCCGAACGGGCGTAGCCAATGAACAGTTAGCGGGAGGCGACCAGGGTCCGGGTCGACAAACGCGCGCCGACGATCTCGTCCTCGCCATCGCGATAGACGCGGACTTCGACGCGATCGCCAGGCGTGCAGTGCGAGATACCGCTGTCGAGCGTGCGGCCGTCCGCAATCGTCTGGCCATTGAACTCGCGGATGATATCGCCGCGCTTGATGCCGGCCTTGTCGGCGGGCGATCCCGGGATTACGTTCGTAACCACGGCGCCCCAGATATTGGGATTGTTGGTCGCGATCGCGCCGAGATACGCGGGTCCACTGGCCTGAAGCAGATTCGGATGCATGAAGTGGACTTCGCGCACGCCTTCGACATGGCGCGCGATCTTTTTGATCTTCGCCACTTCATCGAGACTGTAAACGTCGCCGGCGAGGTAAACTCTACCGCTCGAGCCGGCTGACACGCCGATGTCCGGGAAGGCGTGCATCCGCAGCGCATCCTTCACGTCGCCTTCGATGACCGCAGGCTCGACGTTGTAGGAAACGGGCTCGATTTCCCTGGGCGGAACCACGACGAACATCGCGATCGCGTCGGAGTCGTTCTGCGCCTGGAGCGCGATCGTATCAGTCAATTCGACCGAACGTTCCGTGCGCGTATCGAGGTCGCGCCGCGCGCTTTCGATCATTGCATGTGAATGAGCACGGAACCCGGCTATGCCATAGCCAACGATCCCCACGGCAAGAATCGAAGCCGCGATTGCGCGATACGGCCATCGGTGGCGCCGCGTGAGGGGAACTTCGCCGCGCGCGGCTGCATCTTCATCGGCCGCGAGGCGTTCGATTTCTTCCCACGAAAGCGGCTTGCCGTGGAGGTAGGCGACGATGTCCTTGGAGTCTTGTGCGGCCTCGAGCGCGTACATTTCCTGCTCGCGAGCCAGCTCCGCCGGATCGAGTGCGCGCGTCAGCGCGTGGCTGGCGCTGCCTGAGAGGCCGCCGCGATACAGGGTAAGTTTGCCGGTAGGGTTGCTTCGCGCCACGCCCTTTCCTCCGGTGCGCGCGGAACCGTCGCGAGGTAGCTCGCGGATTACAGTTCCACGATCGTCAGATTTGCCGCCTTTGCCAGACATCGTTGGAAACTCGGGCGTCGAAGATCTGGCCGAGGAGACGCCTCACCATTCCATTTAGCAGGAACGCGAAGTGGTCGCTAACATTCGAGCGCAGAAAATTACGGTCGGGCTGGGATTGCCAGCCGTAAACAGCGAGAGCTCTATATTGCCTCGCTTACCGCGTCTTCGCGCTGTGTGGGTGCAGGTCGCACACTCATCGGTGTGTAGTGACGTAATCCCTCGCCGATATAGACCTGCCGCGGACGCGCGATCTTCTGCTCCGGATCGCGAACCATCTCGGCCCACTGCGCGAGCCATCCCGAAGTGCGCGCGATCGCGAAAAGCACCGGGAACATCTCCATCGGGAATCCCATCGCCTGGTAGATGATCCCCGAATAGAAATCGACATTGGGATAGAGCCGGCGCTTGATGAAATAGTCGTCCTCGAGCGCGATTCGCTCCAGCTCGAGCGCGAGATCGATAAGCGGGCTCTTGCCGGTGACTTCGAAAACTTCGTAGGCGAGCTTTTTGATTATCTTGGCGCGCGGGTCGTAATTCTTGTAGACGCGATGGCCGAAGCCGTCGAGCTTGCGCTCGCCGTTTTTGACCGCCTTGATCATCGCGGGAATCTTGTCCTTGGATCCGATCGAGGTGAGCATCCGGATCGCCGCCTCGTTCGCTCCGCCGTGCAGCGGACCATAGAGCGCGGCCGTCGCCGCGGCCGTCGCCGAGTATGGATCGGGCTGCGAGCTGCCGACCGAGCGCATCGCGTTCGCCGAGCAATTCTGCTCGTGATCGGCATGCAGGATGAATAGCACATCGAGGGCGTGCTCGAGCGTCGGGTTCGGCTTGTACTGCACCTCTGTCATCTTGAACAGCATCGACAGGAAGTTGCCCGTGTAGCTGAGGTCGTTGTCCGGATAGACGTAGGGCAGGCCCTTCACGTGCCGATACGCCCATGCGGCGAGGGTCGGCATCTTGCCGATCAAGCGCCGAGTCTGAAGGCGGCGCGATTCCAGATCGTGGATCTGTGCTGCATCAGGATAGAACGTTGACATCGCACCGACAGTCGAAACGAGCATCCCCATCGGATGTGCGTCATAGCGGAAGCCTTCCAGGAAGCCCTTGATGTTCTCGTGGACCATCGTGTGGATCTTGATGTTGCGCTCCCAGCGCGCGAAGTGCTCCTTGTCGGGCAGTTCGCCCTTGACGATCAGATACGCGGTTTCGAGGTAACTGCTCTTCTCCGCGAGCTCCTCGATCGGATAGCCGCGGTAGCGCAGGATGCCCTTGTCGCCGTCGATAAACGTGATACGGCTGCGGCACGAGGCGGTGTTGGTGAAAGCCGGGTCATAGGCCATCAGGCCGAAGTCATCGTCCTTGACCCGGATCTGGCGCAGGTCGTTGGCGCGGATCACGTCGCCTTCCTCGACTTGAATCTCGTATTGTTTGCCCGTGCGATTGTCGGTGATCGTCAACGTGTTCTTTGCCATCGTCGTTTCCTACGTCCAAAAAATTGTTGAGTCGGGACCTACAGATGCCGCCGCTGCCGCTTCGCGCCACGTCCCCACAACTCCACGCAAGCGAACACCCATGCCGTTCAACATAAATACAGTAGACTCGATTTCATGTCCAAGGGTACGGCGCAGGTTGTCCGCATCCTGTCGCTCGCGTACAACCATGCGCCATGGCAGGCTGAGTCGCGCCCCCCGCGACGGCGGCTCCTCGCAGTCAAAATCAGATGATCGATAAAATCATGACCGGCCTTTCGGCCTTTATAATCGCGACCATCGCGACACTTGGTTACGGCGGCGTCGTGCTGATGATGGCGATCGAAAGCGCATGCATCCCGCTGCCGAGCGAGGTGATCATGCCGTTCTCCGGCTACCTCGTATCGACCGGGCGCTTCGGGCTTCAGGGCGTCGCGATCGCAGGCGCATTCGGATGCCTGCTCGGCTCGTATGTCGCGTACTACGTCGGCGCGAGCGGCGGGCGATGGTTTCTCGAGCGTTACGGCAAATGGCTGCTGATCGCGCCGCATGAGCTGGAAATCGCCGACCGTTTTTTCGAGCGATGGGGCCCGCACGCGGTGTTCACGAGCCGCCTCCTCCCGGTAGTTCGCACCTTCATCGCGTTTCCCGCGGGAGTATCGCGGATGAGCCTCGTGCCGTTCACGATTTACACGCTGCTCGGCTCATATCTATGGTGCCTCTTGCTCGCGTTCGCAGGGATGAAGCTCGGGCAGAACTGGCAATCACTCGCGCCATACTTCCATCGCTTTGACGGCGTGATCGCGGCGCTGTTGGTCGCGGGCGCCGCGGCCGTGCTCTATAATCGAATCAAAGGCGTGATGTCGGCGCCGAAGATCGCGCGTGACTGAAACCGAGGCGCAGATGGCAGATCAGCAGCATCCGAATCCGGACGAGCTCGAAGAAGTGTTCACCGCTATCGATCCGATGCAGGCGGGGATGGCGCGCGACTACCTGGTCGCCGAAGGCATCGAAGTGTTCGTGACCGACGAAGAATCCTCGCGGATGCTGGGAACGACGGCCGCAATACCGTCGCGCCTGATGGTCCACGCCGACGACATCGAGGAAGCCCGCCGCATCCTGACCGATCTGGGTTTCATCGAAAAAGAAGAGCAGTAGAACCCCCCGCCGCTGATATTGATGAGTTAACTGGCTGTCACTGCGCGGCGCGGACTGCCTGGATGAATGCCTTTACCGCTGCGATGTCTTTGCGGCCTCTTTGACTTGGAAGATCGGTCTTGGTGAACGAATCGACGGCCCACGGATGTACGGCGCGGATTGCGTCTTCCACGTTCTCGGCTGCCAGGCCGCCCGCCAGCACGACCGGAATGCGTGAGCGCTCGACGACGCGTTTGCTGATGGTCCAGTCGTGCGGCTTGCCGGTTCCTCCCGATGACGCCGCGCCCGCGTAAGTATCGAGCAAGATATAGTCGGTCGCTTGCTGATAAATGTCAGCCCAGCGGATCGCCTCGGGACCTTTGACGCCGATCGTGCGCATCACCTTGATCGGCGCGATCTGCTCACGGATTTCGTCGCATTCTTCGGGCGAGACCACGGCCGCCGCGATATGCAGGATCTGCGGCTGCACCGCTTCCGCCATCGCGCAGATCTCGTCCGGATCGGTACGCGTCGTGAGCGCAACTCCGATCGCGCGCGGCGATACGGCGCGCAGCACCTCGCGCGCCGTTCGCGCGTCGATACCTTCTGGCACCGCCGCGGAATCCGCCACCACCACCCCAATCAGATCCGCGCCCGCGTCGGCCACCGCGACAGCGTCGGCCACTGATGTGAGGCTGTAGATTTGAACTTTCACGATGCGGCGCGCATGCTCCGCGTGCGCTTTCAACGATAGCGTATGGCCCCTACTGGAAGCCAAACTGCCGCTTCACTATCTTTCGAGCAGACTCACAGGTGGCGCGGAGTGGCTTCGCGATGGCTCTCAAATGGTGGCAGCGGGCGGTCTTCTATCAGATCTATCCACGCTCGTTTGCGGATTCGAACGGCGACGGCATCGGCGATCTCGACGGCATCACGGCGCGGCTCGACTACCTCAATGACGGCACGCCGCGCTCGCTCGGTATCGACGCGATCTGGTTGAATCCGATCAACCCCTCGCCGCTGCGCGATTGGGGCTACGATGTCAGCGACTACTGCGGCATCCATCCCGATCTCGGAGATATGGCGAGCTTCGATCGCCTGCTGCGCGAGGCCCATCGCCGCGGCATCCGCGTGATCGTCGATCTGGTGCCGAACCACACTTCGGATCAGCATCCGTGGTTCGTCCAAGCGCGCGCATCGCGCTCGAATCCGCAGCACGACTGGTACATCTGGAAGGACGGCACGCCCGATCGCGCCCCCAACAACTGGCAAAGCTCGTTCGGCGGCCCGGCGTGGAAGTTCGATGAACGCACGCGCGAGTATTATCTGCATCTGTTTCTCGACCAGCAGCCCGATCTCAACTACCGCAATCGCGAAGTCGTCGCGGCGATGCACGACGTGCTCAAGTTCTGGCTCGATCGCGGCGCCGACGGATTTCGAATCGACGTCGTTGCGCAGATGGTCAAGGACGCGCAGTTCCGCGACAATCCGATGCGCACCGAGCCCGATCCCGACATCCCCTGGTATGCCGCCGGCACGCAGATTCCGCTGCACAGCACCGACCAGCCCGAGGTTCACGACGTTATCCGCGGCTTCCGCCGCGTCTCCGACAGCTTCGAGGATCGCGTGCTTGTCGGCGAGACATGGCCGATCGAGCAAACTGGGCTGGCCGATTACCTGCGCGCCGACGAATTGCATCTCGCCTTCAATTTTCGCTTCGTGCTCGCCCGCTATATGGCAAGCCGCTTCCGCGACGCGATCGCAACCACGCATCGCACGTTCGGCGCGGCGGCATGGCCGACCTGGACGCTTTCCAATCACGATTTTCCGCGCCACATCACGCGCTATGCGCGCGGCGGCGACGCGCAATCCCGGGCTCGCGTCGCCGTCACGATGCTCATGACGCTGCGCGGCACGCCGTTCATTTACTACGGCGAGGAGATCGGTATGCCGGACGCCAAGGTGGCCGCGGAGCGCAAGCGCGATCCCGTGGGACGCGACGGCTGCCGCTCGCCGATGCAATGGTCTGATGCGGCCAATGGCGGTTTCAGCTTTGCTGCTGAGACGTGGTTGCCGAGCGGCGACTATCGGACCGTGAATGTCGAACAGCAGATGAACGACGATCGTTCGATGCTGTCGCTCTACCGCCGCCTCATCAGAATGCGGCGCGAGCTGCCCGCGCTGAACGAAGGCGGCTTCCGGCTCGAAGCGAGCGCGCCCGACGAGTGCCTCGTGTTCCATCGCGAGGCGCCGGGCCAGCATCTGCTGATCGCGCTGAATTTTGTTGCCGAGCCGCGGACGATCTCAGCCAGCGGCAGGATCATTTTCAGCACCGATGCGAGTCGCGCCGGAGAAAAGATCGCCGGAGGCTGTCAGCTCTCCGGCGACGAAGCGGTCATTGTCGAGTTGGATTGAGCGGCGAGCGTTAGCGTTCCGCGTCCGACATCTTCTGCGCTTCTTCGCGCATCTTCGCCAGCCTCTGATCGGTAGGCTCGAGCGCATCCTTGGACTTGTCGGTCTGCGCGACTTCGCGGGCGCGCTCGGTAGGCAATTCGCCGTCAACTTTCTTGAGCGCCTCGTTGGCCAGCCGCCGCACCATCTGGCTCTGATCCTCGTCGCTCACGCGGCGAAGCAGCGGCGCGCATTGATCGCTGCCGATCTCGCCCAACGCAAACACCGCGGTGCCGCGCGCTTTTTCATCCTGGTCTTCGGCCATGTACTGCATGATCGGAACGGTGCCCTGGCTATCGCCGATTCTGCCCAGCGCCGCTACCAGATGCAGCTTGACGATCGGTTCGGTCGAGCGCAGGAACAGCATCTGCGACATCTGCGTCACTGATGCATTGCACTCGCGCGCGCCGAGAATGTCGATCGCTTTCATCTTCACGCGGATGTCCGGATCCGCCATCGATTGCATCAGGATCGGATCGACTTCAGGATCGCGCAGATTGCGCAGCTTGATGAGCTCTGAAACACGCACGTTGGGGTCGGCGTCTTTAAGGCCGAGCTTTACGTCCTTGATGATCTTGAACGGTGTCTCCTGCGCGGCTTGGGACGCGATGTCATCGACACCGGGGCGCACTTGCCCCTGGTGCGACATCGCATTGCTCGACATCGCGCTGCCTAGCCCCTGGCCGCCATACTGAAACTGAGCCAATGCCGCGCGAGGTGTGACCAGAGCGGCGGCCGCAATCGCAGCGCACCCCAACCAATAGCTGCCCTTGATCATTTGCTGATCCTCCGCAAACGGTAAAATTATTCGCGATGATTTGTGGGATTGCAAGAAAACCTGCTGCCCTAATATCGGCATTCATGCGCCATACTGGGATTTTATGCGCAATTTGCTTGATGTTTTTGGCCGCGAACCTGTTTCTCGGCAGCGCTGGCGTGGCGAGTGTGATCGCCTCAGGCGCTCGCCGCGATGCGAGATCGCCCCGGTCTGCAGCGACGCCCAATGCGTTGCCACCTAAAATTCAGGCGCAGGTCCCCGTCTATCCGCCTGGCACGATGCCCTACCATGAAGGCGAGCAGTTCGTTTTCCAGGCCTCATGGATCGGCATTCCCGCAGCCGAGGCGCGCTTTAAGATCCGCACCAGCCGCGCCAACGATTCGCACTGGATCGCCGAGGGCTGGGTCCAGACCAATCAATTCGCCGACATCTTCTTCAAGATGCGCGACTATGTCCGCGAGGATGTCATCAAGCAAAGCCTCGCGCCCAACCAGATGTACATCCTGCAACGCGAGAACCAGCGGCACGACGAATACGTCGTCGATTTCAACCGGCCGTCGAGTGTCGTTACGATCACAAAACGCAATCACAAGGGCAGCTTCTCGCGCGAGTTCGTCTCCGACAACGGCTTCGGCATGATCTCTGGCGGCCTGATGGCGCTGTCGCAGCCGCTCGAGGCCGGCAAGACCTATAACTTCGACGTCTTCAGCGGGACAGAGCGCTACGTGTTTTCGTTCGACGTGACCGCGCGCGAGCACGTCCATCTGCCGCTCGGCGAGTTCGACGCGTGGCGGATCGTGCCCGACGTTCTCTACTGGAGCGACGGCAATTTAAAGGGCCAGGGCCGCGATACGATCCTGTGGGTCTCGGCGGACAGCCGCCGTCTGCCGCTCAGGATTCAATCGGCGACCTTTATCGGAGTCGTGCGCGCCGATCTGATCGAAGTCGATGACGGCCACGTGATGCGCGCGCAGTAGCGCTGGATAAGCGCCCGCGCTCTCTGGCATGCTCGCGAACATCGAACGCCCGCACGGAGAAAACCGCGATGCCGAAGAAGCTCGAATTTTTTTACGACTGCTCGAGTCCGTGGACCTATCTCGCCTTCACGAAGATCGAGGAAGTGGCCACGCGCCACGGCGCGAATCTAGTCTGGAAGCCGATTCTCGTCGGTGGTCTCTTCAACACCGTTAATCCTTCGGTCTATGAATCGCGCCAGAAGCCCCTTCCGGTTAAGGCGAAATACTACGTCAAGGATCTGCAGGACTGGGCCCGCTTTTATGGAATCAAGATCGGCAACCCGAGCGTGTTCCCGGTCAACTCGGTGAAGGCGATGCGCGGGGCGTTCGTCGCGCACGAGCACGGGATCATTTCACGCTACTCGCGGCGCGTCTTCGAGAGCTACTGGGGCGACGACCAGGACATCAGCAAGGACGACGTGCTGCGCGCGATCGTGCGCGAAGTTGGCCTCGACGAAAAAGAGTATTTCGAGAAAATCGCGACGCCCGAATACAAGGACAAGCTCAAGGCCAACACCGACGAAGTGATGAATCGTGGCGGGTTCGGCTCGCCCACGATGTTCGTCGAGGGCTCGATGTTCTTCGGCAACGATCGCATGCCGCTCGTCGAGTGGGAACTATCGAAGTGAGCGTGCGCTGGAGCGAGGGCGGCGGCGCGCGGATGCATTCGCGCGACGACTTTCCGCCGCACGACGCTGAGAGCGTTCGCGCGTTCATCGCGGTTCGCATGAGCGCGCGCGTCGAGGATGAGATCGCGGGCGCAATCTCGGAGCTCGCGCGCGCGTCCGAGGGCGTAAAGTGGGTGCGGCGCGAGAATCTGCACGTCACGCTCAAGTTTCTCGGCGCCGCGGTGAATCCGCGCAAACTCGAGCCGCTGGCCGAGGCACTGCACGACGTGGCGGCGAGCACTACCGAGTTCGATACTCTCGCGCGCGGCGCCGGCGGGTTTCCAAATCTCGATCGCCCGCGCGTGGTGTGGGTCGGACTGCACGGCGTCGAGCCGGGGACGCTCGCCGCACTCGCCTCCCGCGTCGAAGGTGCGGCCGCGGACTGCGGCTTCGAGCGCGAGCGCAAACGCTGGACGGGCCATCTCACCATCGGCCGCGTGCGTGACGATCGCCACGTCGGCGGTCTGCGCGCCGCCGCTACTGCGATGCGCGATCGCGAATTCGGGATCTCGAAGATCGAATCGCTGACGCTCTACCGCAGCCATCTCGGCGACCAAGTCTCGCGCTACGAACCGCTTGCAACCTTCCTCCTGAAACATCGCGACTAGCCACTTCTGATGAAGGGCGCTGGCTTCTTCGCCGGTCTGAAATCCGACCTCTTGAATTACGGATTGCAATAGAGTAATTGCAAATAGTAATAGGAACCCGCAGCGATGAAGCTGGGCGAAAAACTTCGCTATCTGCGCCTCCTCGAAGGCACGTTGCGCGGCCTTGGCCGCGAGATGAGTCAGCAGGATCTGGTCCGCGCGCTCAAGGGCGAGCTCGGTGCCGGGCTCAGCCAGTCCTATCTCTCGCAGATCGAAAGCGGCGCGCGGCCGCATCTGACCAACGCTTCGCGCATGATGCTGGCCCGCTTCTTCAAGGTGCACCCCGGCTACCTCGTCGACGATCCCGAGGGCTACCACACCGAACTTACCAGCGACCTCCGCGCGACAGACGATCGTCTTGACCTGTGGTTGATTGGCGGTGCGGAGCAGTTTTCAGGCGACGCCGACGTTAGCCGCGCGCTGCTCGCGCTCGCCAGGCATCGCGATACCCGCAGGTGCCTGGTGCTGATGGGCGCGATCCTCGAGGCCCCCGAGCTGCTCGATCGCCTGGCCGACGTGCTGATGCCCGAGCCTAAAGCAGCGGATAGCCACAACGGTGCGCACCCAAAACGAACGAGAGCAAAGTCATGACCTGGTCAGCCTTTTATCTCGCCTGCTTTCTGATCGGTGTGTCGCTGAGCCTGCTGGCATTCGCCGGCGGCAGCATTCATCTCCCGCATCTTCATCTGCATCTGCCCCACGGCGCGCATGCCGGTCTCCCGCACGCTCATGCCGGCGGTGCGGGGCACGGCGGGGAATTTCCGGTTATCAATTTCGCGACGGTGACGGTGTTCCTGGCGTGGTTCGGCGGCACTGGTTACCTGCTGACGCGCCATTCGACGCTGGTCGTCGCGATCGTGATGCTGTTTGCGATCGCGATCGGACTCGTGGGCTCGGCGATCGTCTTCAACTTCATCGTGAGACTTTTGCTGCCGCACGATCGCGCCCTCGATCCAGCCGACTACGAGCGCGTCGGTGTGATCGGACGGATCATCAGCCCGATCCGCGAAGGCGGCACCGGCGAGATGATCTTCTCGCAGGCTGGCACGCGAAATACGTGCGGCGCGCGCAGCGAGGACGGTCACGCGCTGCCGCGCGACACCGAAGTCGTAGTGACGCGCTATGAGCACGGAATTGCGTACGTCCAGCGCTGGGAAGATTTCGCACGCGACGATGACGCTCGCGCTGAAAAGTAACTCTGCTGAGGCCCCGGGCTTCAGCCGGTCGATATGACTGAGAGTCAAGTTAAGGGTGGAATATGCCAAGCATACCAAGTGACGTTCTCGTGATCGTGATCACCGCAGTCGCCGCGATGCTGTTGATAATGGCGGTGTTCGCGAAACTCTACCGCAAGGCCGGACCGCATGAAGCGCTGGTGGTATATGGCTTTCGCGGTACCCGCGTCGTGAAGGGCCACGGCACGGTGATCCTGCCGATGATCGAAAATTGCCGCGACCTGTCGCTCGAATTGATGTCGTTCGACGTGGCGCCGCAGCAGGATCTCTACACCAAGCAGGGCGTCGCGGTGACGGTCGAAGCCGTCGCGCAAATCAAGGTCAAATCCGATCCGGAATCGATCCTGACCGCCGCCGAGCAGTTCCTCACCAAGCCTGCGCCCGATCGCGAGGCGCTCATCCGGCTCGTGATGGAGGGCCATCTGCGCGGCATCATCGGCCAGCTCACGGTCGAGGAGATCGTCAAGCAGCCCGAGATGGTCGCCGATCGGATGCGCTCCACCTGCGCCGACGACATGAACAAGATGGGCCTCGAGGTGATCTCGTTCACGATCAAGGAAGTGCGCGACAAGAACGAATACATCACCAACATGGGCCGCCCCGATATCGCGCGGATCAAGCGCGATGCCGACGTCGCCGCGGCCGAAGCGGAACGCGATACGGCGATCAAGCGCGCGAACGCGCTGCGCGAGTCGGCAATCGCCAAAGCGCAGGCTGACCAGGAACGCGTCGCGGCGGAAACAGCTTCGATGGCGCGGCAGGCCGAGGCGCAGCGCGATCTCGACGTTAAGCGCGCAACTTACAATGAGCTGATCAAGCGTCAGCAGGCGCAGGCCGACAAGGCCTACGAGATCCAGTCCAACGTGATGCAGCAGCAGGTGATCGCCGAGGCGGTCAAGGTGCAGCAGGTCGAAAAGGAACAGCAAGTCAAAGTGCAGGAGGCCGAAATTCTGCGCCGCGAGAAGGAGCTCATTGCGACCGTGCTCAAAGGGGCTGAGATCGAGCGCCAGCGCATCCAAACGCTCGCCGAGGCCGAGAAATCCAAGATCATGGTCGAGGCGGAAGGCCACGCGAGCGCGATTCGCGCCCAGGGCGAGGCGGAAGCCGAGATCATCTTCAAGAAGGGCGACGCCGAAGCGCGCGCGATGAACGTCAAGGCCGAAGCCTACCAGGAATACAACCAGGCCGCCGTGCTCGACAAACTTCTCACCAACATGCCCGAGGTCGTGAGGGCGCTCGCGAGCCCGCTGCAGAAGGTCGATCGCATCACGGTGGTATCCACAGGCAATGGCGATTCGGTCGGGCTGCACAAGGTGACGGGCGACATCGCACAGATGGCGGCGCAGGTGCCGGCGCTGTTCGAAGCGCTCTCCGGAATGCAGATGTCCGAGCTGCTCGGCAAGGTGAAGACGCTCAAGGGCACCACGCATGGCGAATCGCAACTGAAGGAAAGCGTCGACCCCAAGACGAATGGCGGCGGTAACTGAGGAATTTTCAGAGCGAGCGTTCCCTACGCTCACTCGCAGTCAAGGAGTTTAGTCATGGCGTTGTTGGATAGAGTTGCCACGTTGCTGCGAGCGAATCTCAACGACCTGCTCGACCAGGCCGAGAACCCGGAGAAGATGCTGAAGCAGGTCATTATCGACATGGAAAACCAGTTCATCCAGGTCAAGACGCAGACCGCGATGGCGCTGACCGACCTGCATCTGCTGGAGAAGAAGAAAAAAGAGAGCGCCGCGAAGCATCTGGAATGGATGAAAAAGGCCGAGCTCGCGGTCGAAAAACACGACGACGAGCTGGCGCGCGCCGCGCTCGAGCGCGCGATGAGCTTCGAGCAGCTGGCAGCCAACTTCGACGAGCAGATCGCCGATCAGGAGGCACAGGTCGACGCGCTCAAAGCGGCGCTCAAGAAACTCGACCTCAAGCTCGCCGAAGCCCGCGCCAAAGTCGATCTGCTGATCGTCGAGCATCGCCGTTCGCGCACCGCGCGCCGCACCGCCAACTCGCAACAACTACCCAACGGCGACAACCGCACCTTCGAGCGTATGCGCTCAAAAATCGCCCGCGAAGGCGCCCTCGCCGCAGCCGATCGCGAGCTGACCAACGACAGCCTCGACGCGCGCCTGGACGCCCTGGAGCGCAATCAAAAAATCAACACGCTACTGAATGAGCTGAAAGCCAAAAAAGGCCTGACCGCATAAAGCTCGCGCCGTGATTTGGAAATAGCCTCACCCGCGCGTCACGGCGCTTGCTAAGAAAGACAGCAAGCGCCGCGCCGCGCGACCTCTACCGCTTTGCGGGCGAGGTTGTTCAATTCGGTTCGCACTGCTTCAGCATCTGGTTGGTAGGTGGGCGGGATCATGAGTGAATCGAACTGGCCTATTAGACGACTTCATGCGATGGATGACACGCAAATCGAACAACTCGCCGATCTGTTGATCGACTGCGTCGAAGGCGGAGCCTCCGTGAGCTTCATGCATCCGCTGTCGCGCGAGCGGGCGGTGGCATTCTGGCGGAACGTCGCGGTGGGAGTCGCCGCCGGTGAGCGGGCGTTGCTGGTCGCCGAAGATGACTCGGGGATCTGCGGCACTGTCCAATTGACTTTGGATCTGCCTGAAAACCAGCCGCATCGCGCGGATCTATCAAAAATGCTGGTGCGTCGCCGCGCGCGGCGCCAAGGGCTCGGCGCCGCTCTGATGCGGGCGGCCGAAGCTACGGCGCGCGAGTGCGGCCGAACGTTGTTGGTCCTCGATGCCGTTACTGGCGGCGACGGCGCCCGCCTCTACGAGCGCCTCGGATGGCATCGTGTCGGCGACATCCCGAACTACGCGCTGATGCCGCAAGGCGGCTTCTGCAGCACGACCTACTTCTATCGCGACCTTAACGCCTAGTTGGTGCGCTGCTTCGAGCCGGGAGCGGGCCGTGGATCGACTATCTGGCGGCCCGTCGGGCGCACTTCCAGCGTACAGCCGAATAGGGAATCGTCGCGGACCAGGAGCGCTACGGCGTCGGCGATTTCTTCGGGCTGAATAATCTTCGAGGGCATCCAGCTTTTCACGCCGGCCCTGGTTGCCGCTTCGAGGCCGCGGCGCACGAGCGGAGTGTCCACGATTCCGGGGCATACGCAGTTCACGCGGATGTTGCGCTCGGCGGACCAGTGCGCGAGCGAATGCGTGAAGTTGACGACGCCGCCTTTCGCAGCGCCATAAACGGCGTCCTGCCGATGCGGGTACAGCCCTGCCATCGAGGCCGTGTTGATGATCACGCCGCCGCCCTGCTTCTGCATGATGGGAGCGGCGAGACCGGTGCCGAGCACAACCGCCTGCAAATCGATTTCGATCACGAGATGCCATCGCTCGGGCGGCGCGTCGGGATAACCCGGCGTGCCGGTTCCGATTCCGGCGTTGTTGTGCAGGATGTCGAGGCGGCCGAACTTCGATACGGCAAGCTCGAACATCTTGCGCGCGTCGTCGAGCTTCGTCACATCGGCGCGGATGAATGCGGCTTTGCCGCCCGCGGCCTCGATGCGTTTGACCGTTTCCGCGCCGCCCGCCGCGTCGAGGTCGGCGACGACGATCGCTGCGCCGTCATGCGCCAGGCGCTCCGAAACCGCGCGTCCGATTCCCGATCCGCCGCCCGTGATGACACCGACTTTGCCGCGAATTTCCATCTCGCACCGAACCTCCGACTGAGTGCCGCTAGCCTACTCGACCAACTATCACGCCGACAATCAGTCCGATCAGCACGTACGCGGTGAACGCGACGTACGGATAGTCACGCTCTTTAATGAAGAAGAAGAAGCAGAACGCGACGCGCACCAGCGGCACCAGCGTCAGGACGAAGAGCCCGAGCGTCAGCACCGCGTGAGGCTGCCCAGCGACGATGCGATCCATCAGGCCCTGGAATTTTTCCTTGCCGAACAGATGGCCCTGTTGAACAGCGTTGTAACGCTCGACGTAGTAATCGGGCGAGTAGGTATAGGTCAGGACCAGCCCGCCGAGGAGCACGATCACCGCCGCGATCAGAATCGTGCGCAGCAGGATCGGCGTCCAGACGCGGAGGACTTTGTCTTCTTCGGCGTTCGACATCGATCAAATTCCCGTCAGCGCACGCCAGCCCATCTCGACCGCGATCAGCAGCAGGATCACGACGAAGACCATCCGGAGCGCTTCGACCTTGAGCACGGGCAAAAGGCGGCTCCCGGTCAGCGCGCCGGCCGTCACGCCTAGCGCGACGGGTGCCGCGATCGTCGTCGCGATATCGCCGCGCCCGAGGAAAACCAGCGCACCCGCACCGGCGGTCACGCCGATCATGAAGTTGCTGGTCGCGCTCGAGACCTTGAGCGGGATGTGCATGATGTAGTCCATCGCCATCACCTTGAGTGCGCCCGAGCCGATGCCGAGCAGTCCCGACATCAACCCCGCGACCACCATCAACATCGCACCTTGTGGAACCTTCACCACCTCATAGTGAGCGAGCTGGCCGTTCTCATCGGGGATTTCGCCCGCGAGATCGAGCCGCTCGGCAAGCGGATCGCCCTTGGGCAGGATGTCGTCGCCTTTCTTTCGGAGCGAGAAGTACGCCGATTGCAGCATCATCGCGGCGAACAGCAATTCGAGGACAACGACGGGCACGACGCCGGCCAGATAGGCGCCGGTAACTGCGCCGGTGACCGTCGCGCACTCGAGCAGCATCGCCACTTTGAGGTTGGTCCAGCCATCGCGGACGAAAGCGACGCTCGCGCCGGCGCTGGTCGCGACGACGGAGATCAGGCTCGCGCCGACCGCGACGCGCATCGGCATGTGTGCGGCGATCACGAGCGCGGGCACGATAAAGACGCCGCCGCCGAGGCCGGATATAGCGCCGACGAAGCCTGCAGCTATTGAGAGCGCGAGCAGGCCCCCGAGGATTACGAGCACCAAAAGTCTCCGCAAACAATCATCGCTGCATCGTAGTCAGCATCGGAGAGCCGACACAAATCGAGGCCCGCGCTGCGCCCGACGAACACGATCTGCTTGGTAGGATATTCGAGCTAGAGTGGCCGGATGATCGGTTCGTGCACGGCGGCTGGCGTCGCGCTGCGCAGCGCGCGCTCGATATTGTCGCTCAATTCGCGCACGGCGCGAGCGGGTTCGTTATCGCCCACGACGCGGCTGCCGACGACGATATAGTTGGCGCCCGCGCGAATCGCGTCGGCAGCGCCGCTCGCGCCGAGACCGCTCTGACCGTCGCCCCGCATCCGCACGCCGCAGGTCACGATCATGAACTTGTGCCCGCATGCCTCGCGCACGCGGCGCACTTCAGGCATCGAGGTGAAGACGCCATCGAGGCCGGCGCCCGCACTGCTCCGCGCTTGATCGACTACCCGATCCGCACAGGTTGGCGAGACCGCCGCGTCGCCATTATGCGCAGGCAACCCCGCGAGCATCGTCATGGCCAGGATTAGCGGCCGCCTGAGACCCTCGGCGCGGCATACGCGCGCGACTTCCAGCCCCGTTCGCGACATCGTGTCGGGAGATGTCGGATGGATGTCGAACATCCTGACACCCAGGCGCGTCGCTTCGAGGGCCGCGCGAACCACATTGCGCGAGTTGTCGTGGAACTTAAGATCGAGGAAGACTTCAGCGCCGCGATTTCGAATCTCGCGAATCAGATCCGGCCCGCCGCCGAGGAAGAGGCTGCGCCCGACTTTGAACATCCCAACGAGTCGCCCCAGCCGCTCGACGAGTCGGAGCGCCTCGCGCCGCTCGGTCATATCCAGCGACACGATCAGGCGCTCGCGAATCGCACCTTGCCGAGCCATGCCAGAGAACGGCCAGTACTGGGTCATCGCTGCCCCTCGCGACAAACCGAGATGCGCTGACGATAGCCCGGCTCCTTGTTAAGTCAAGAAAAGGGACGACTCCCACCGTTGACAGCAGCGCGGCAGCAGCGCAGTGATTTCACTGCAGCAAGCCGCCTGCGCCCGCTATGCGAATGCGTCTCGCGTCGCTAAAAACTCCGCATGTTCCAAAGATATTTGATGACTCACCGGGCAGGCATCAGGCTTGCTCTAAGCACGTAGGATCGCACTTATGGGCCAGTTTGAAAGACAGTATGCCGCTATAATAGGTCATCAGTCAGGGTCCAACTTCGCGGTCCCTTGTGAGGCAAGATGCTCGGCTTAATCTTTATCGGTTTGATCGTCTTCGCCGTGCTGAAAATCCGGAAGCATCGTTGGGTGGATTGGAAGGGTGAGCGGTGGCGGCGCCGGACTACGCAGGCGGAAGCATTCGCCCAGGATCTCAGGACTCGAATCAACAACGATTTCGAATCCAAATGGGCGCGCAAGTTTGAAGCTAAGGCCGAGCGCATCGAGCGCAGGATGCGCCGCCGCTTCGACCATCAGACCCGCCGCTATGGCGGCGCGCCGGTGAATCCGGTCGATGAGCATCCGCGTCCCACGTTCAAGAACGATGCGGAACGCCAGGCCTACGATCGCGCCCGCAAGCGCGCCTCGGCCGAGGCCGGCTTCTACGTCCACCTGATGTGGTACGGCGTCGTCATCGGCTTCCTGTTCCTCATCAACCTGCTCACGACTTCGTATCCTTGGTTCCTGTGGCCCGCTATGGGCTGGGGCTTCGGCCTGGCGAGTCACTTCACAGCAGTCTACGGCTGGCGCTGGGTTCATCAGCGCGTTTTCGAGCCCGCGATTCAGCGCGAAGTTCATCGCGAGGTTTTGCAGGAGAAGGAGCAGCTTCGCACCGAGAAGCAGGCCTCGCTCGACGAGCTAACCGCGACTTTCGCCCATGAGATCAGAAATCCGATCGCGGCGGCCAAGAGCCTCGTGCAGCAGATGGGCGAGGATCCGACTTCGCACGAGAACGTCGAGTACGCCAAGGTCGCGCTCGATGAACTCGCGCGCGTCGAACGCAGCGTGTCGCATCTTCTGAAGTACGCCAAAGAAGAGGACTACAAGTTCAGCAACGTCAATCTCGCTGGCGTGCTCGACGGAGCGCTGACGCAGCTCCGCGCCAAGCTCGAAGCGAAGCAGGTCGTCGTGTCGCGCGCTTATCTCGGCGGGCCGACTGTCCGCGCCGATGCCGACAAGCTGCGCCAGGTCTTTTCGAACATTATCGATAACGCGATCGATGCGATGGAATCGACGCAGACCGGGCGCCGCCTCGACCTCGCAATCCAGAACACGGGCAACGGCACCGCAACCGTCATCCTGCGCGACAACGGATGCGGTATCGCGGCCGACAAGCTCGGCAAGATCTTCAACCCGTTCTATACGTCGAAGTCCACGGGCACCGGCCTCGGACTCGGCGTGGCCAAGAAAGTGATCGACGCGCATCGCGGGACGATCGAAGTCACGAGCACGGTCGGCACCGGCACCGAGTTCAAGATCTCGGTGCCGCTCGCCGACGCGGTCCGCGAGGAATCGCCGGCCGAAGAAGCGCACGAGAGCGAGGCGTTTGAGCCCGTGCTGACCACTGAAAACCACAACGGGGTGCCGATTCCCATGGCGGCCGCCTCCACCACCGACGCATTGAGGGCACGCAATTGAAAGGCAGACTGCTAGTCGTCGATGACGAGCGCGGCATTGTCATCGCGCTCAAAGGTCTGTTCAGCAAGGAAGGCTACGAGGTCGAGACTGCGGAGTCGGGCGAAGAAGCGCTCGGCAAAGTGAAGGCCGGTCTCTTCCACGTGATCATCACCGACCTGAGCATGAAAGGCATGAGCGGGCTCGATCTGCTGCGCCATGTGCGCGACCTCGATCCGCAATGCGCGGTGCTAATGATCACCGCCTACGGCACGCAGCGGATCGCCGTCGAAGCGATGAAGGCCGGAGCCGAGGACTACCTGCCCAAGCCGTTCGACAACGACGAGCTGCGGCTCAAGGTGCGCAAGGTGATGGAGACCCAGCTCCTGAAGCGTGCGCATTCGCAGCTGCTGGAGCAGGTCCGCCTCGACACTGGAGTCTTCGAAAACATGATCGGCCGCTCGCGCGCGATGATGCGCGTGTTCGAGACGATCGAAAAAGTCGCGCCGACCGACGTTACCGTGCTGGTACGCGGCGAATCGGGCACCGGCAAGGAGCTCGTCGCGCGCGCGATTCATTATCGCAGCCCGCGCGCCCGCCGTCCGTTCATTGCAGTTAACTGCGCGGCATTCTCGCGTGAACTCGTTGAGAGCGAATTGTTCGGCCACGAGAAGGGCGCGTTCACGGGCGCAGTGCAGCGCCGCGAGGGCAAGTTCGAAGCCGCGGACGGCGGCACGCTCTTCCTCGACGAGATCGGCGACATGGCGCTCGAAACCCAGGCCAAGCTCTTGCGCGTGCTGCAGGAGAAGCAGTTCGAGCGTATCGGCGGCAATCAGCCGCTCAGCGTCGATACGCGGATCATCGCGGCGACCAACCAGGACCTCGAAACGATGGTCTCGCAGGGGCGCTTTCGCGAGGACCTTTACTACCGCATCAAGGTGGTTGAGGTACGAATCCCGCCCGTGCGCGAGCGCCGCGAAGACATTCCGCTAATGGTCCAGCATTTTATCCAGGACGCATGCAAGCGCTTCGGCAAGCCTGAAAAGAAGCTGAGCGCCGAGTCGATGCGCGCGTGTATCGAGCGCCCATGGAAGGGCAACGCGCGTTCGCTCAAGGCCGCGATCGAACAGGCGGTGATCCTGTCGGCTGATGATGAGATCACGCCCGACGATCTGTTCGCCGGCTCGGAGCCCGAGGGCGATCACGCGCCGGCGCCGATCAGCAACCACGTTCCGGTCGGCTCCGACGACGGCGCCGACACGCTGACGTTTCGCGAGGCCAAGGAGAAGTTCGTTGGCGATTGGGAGCGCGACTTTTTTATCCGCGCGCTGCGCGCCACCGGCGGCAATATCTCGCGCGCCGCGGAACGCATCGGAATGTACCGGCAGAGTTTTCAGCAGAAGATGCGCGAGCTCGGCATTACGCTGGCCGATGTCGGCCTGCCGACGCGCAACGAGGGCAACTAAATGACCGTCGCAGCTATCGGATTAATTGGAGGCAGTGCCATGATTTTCACTCGATTCTTCAAGTTGATGAGCGGCAAGTTGAGCCGCTGGATTAAGACGCGCGAGGCGCGCGATCCCGAGGCGGTGTACGAGTCCGCGATCAACGATCGCGTGAATCGTTATCAGCAGCTCAAGAGCGCCGCGGCCGGCGTTATCTACATGCGCAGCAAGCTCGAGCGCGAGCTGACCTCGAAGCTCGCCGAAATGAAGGAAGTTGACGAGGAAGCATCGCAGGCCGCCGACATGAACGAGGACCAGTGCGCGCTCATTCTGATCCAGCGCAAGCACGTGCTCGAAGACGAGTGCGTCCGCCTGCGCGACGAGCTCGGCCAGCTCACGCGCGAGGCCGAGGACGCGAAGCGCAACCTCATTTCGTTCAAGGGCGAGATCGAAAAGCTCAAGGTCGAGAAAGTGCAGATGATCGCGCGACTGCGCAACGCGCAAGCCCGCGTGCGAATCCAGCACGCGCTCGAAGAGCTCTCATATGACGAAGACGTGCGCGCGCTTGAGGAAGTGCGCGACTCGATCCAGCAGACGCTCGCGCAGGCGGGCGTGAATCACGAGCTCGCGGGCTCGGAGCTGGGCGAGAAGCTCGAGGAGATTCGCCGCCGCAACGCAGAGGCCAAGGCCCAGGCGGAGCTCAACTCGCTCAAGCAGCGCCGCCGTCCGCCGCTCGCGCCGATGGACATCTTCACCTCGGCCGCCAACCTGGCTAACGGCGAGATCAAGCACGCGAGCTGATGGTGCGATTGCGATGCGGATCCAACTTGCAGCAGCAATGATCGCGATCGTCGCCGGCGCGGGCTGCGGACATCATCCGCGGCCCGTACCGCCCGGCGCCGCCAAGGGACCTCACGACGTGTACGCATCGGGTAACATCTCAGCTAACAGCTTGTTTGGCGCGGTCAGGATTACCGCGATGACCAACGAATGCGCCGGCCGGGCGCAGCTCGCACAGGGCGTCGCGACGCTGAAAGATTCGTGCTTCACGGGCGATACCAACGTCGTCGTGTGCACTGACTCGACGGCGGCAAATCCAGTGCGATGCGCCGCCGGTCCGGGTCAGCTCGAAATCACCGGCACCGGCATCGACGTCGTCAATTACGCGCGCATTCGATGAGCGTGCACCGATCGGGGGAGATCAATGATCAGGAAGATCACAATCGCGGCGATAGTGACCACAATTCTGTGGGGATGCGGCCCGCGCGGCCGCGCCTTCGGCGATTGGCACAACATCAACGGCCCGACCATCATCAACGGCCCGCTCGCTGTGCACGGTTCACTGACGGTTGACGGTCCCGCGATCATTCACGGCATCGTGCGCGCACATAACATCAAGGTGAATGGCCCGATGCTGGGGACGCTGCCGGCCAATGAGCGCGTCGGCGACAACGGCCGTCAAATCTCCAACACCACCGCGATTCACGGCGTGCTCAAAGTCCGCGGCTCGCTTGACGTGGACGGCGATCTCATGGTCAACGGCCCGCTCATCTGCGAGAAATCCTACGAGACGCCCCAGGTCGCCCTCGCTAGCCCGCAGACTGTCGCCAGTCAGACCACGCCGGAGCGCCACGTCTTCGGCTTCAGCGAACTCCAACACTTCCTGGGGTTGCCGCTCAAGTGATCAACATCGTGTCACGATCCGGACGGATTCTTTGTCAGAGCGCCGCGTTGATGCTGGCAATCGCATTCGCCTCGGGATGCGCCCTGTCATGTGAGAACGGCACGACCTGCATCGGTGGACCGGCATCGATCGATGGTCCGCTGATGGTGCACGGGCCGCTCTCCGTCGGCGGTCCGTTGACCGTCCATGGTCCCGTGCTGGCGCGCAAGATTGCGGTCGGCGGTCCGCTCGAAACGACGATGCCGAGGGGCGAAACGCCGGGACAGGCCGGCCAGATGGTGCCCAACGCGATGGCGGTCGGAGGACCTTTAACCGTCAATGGAATGTTGGCGGTCGATGGCACGCTGCGCGTCGGCGGTCCGCTCCATTGCGAAGCGGCTACGGAAACGCAACAGGCGCTGGATTTTTCGCAACCTCCGCCACCCACCGACCAATCGGCTGTTACCGAATAGCAGATTGTCGCCTAGCGGCGGCTCAACTAACCCATCAACCCGCGTCGCCAATAAGGGGAAAATCGATGTATCGCACCTTCGCAATTGTGATCGCGATCATGGTGCTGATGTGGTGGGGGTGCAATCCAAATCCACAGCCTTCCGGCGATTGGAAAACGTTGCGCGGCGCCACTCTTATTGACGGGCCGCTCGTTGTGCACGGTCCGTTGACGATTCAAGGCGCCGCACTCGTTGCCGGATTCGTTCGGGCGCGCAAGATAAAAATGAGCGGTCCGCTGGTTGAATCGCATCCGGATAGCGAGCCGGGCGGCAGTACAGTGCAAGAATTCAAAGGCGCGACGTGGGTCCAGGGCGTGCTGGAAGTAAACGGTTCACTCGACGTTGATGGCGACCTTACGGTCCAAGGCAGCCTCATGTGCGAGGGTGAAGAGGAAACGCCGTCCGCGGAGCACTAGCGAGTTGAACCGCGCAAAAATGAAGCCGGGCGCGCGGCTGGGCGCGCGCCCGGCTTCGGGAGATGGAGGGGTGCGACTTTAGTCGGTGTCGCCGCCGTTCTGGTTAACGTAGTTCATGAACTTCTGCTGCAGGTTGGTATCGGCTTCGACCAGTTGGATGACTTGGTTGTATTGATCAGGCTCAAGTCCCTGCGAGCGAACCGCCTGCAATTTGTCGGCCTCGGCCTGCGCGACCTTGTTGGCGCTGGTATCGTTGGTGGTCTTTTCATTGTGGGTGATCTTCTTCACCTGCACGTAGGCTTTTGCCGCTTTCTGTAGGGTAACATCATCGACCGATCCGCTCTGCATCGGCGCCGCCGAGGCTGCCGGCGCATTGGATGTCGAGTTGTCCTGGGCGAACGAGAACTCCGCCGGCACCGCCAGCATGATCGCAAGCGAGCCCGCACAGGTGGTCGCAAACAATTTTCTGGATATTCGCATAGATCCGAACCTCGCTTTTCAGGGATGAAGGTTTGGACTGTGAAGCTGCAAAGACGCGGCCAGATCAAATCAGGGCGACGATGCGCGCGAGAGTGGGCATCCGCGGGAGAATGCGTTTGAGCAATCCAGTAGAAATTTCTGTTTCGGTGCGCTGCGCGCCTTCAATGCCTGCAAATAAGGTGGTGCGAAGAATACTTCGCGCAATCAACGGCGGGGGCAGGGCCGCCCACCCCACTCTCTTCACTCCGTTCAGGATGACAAACTGGGTTGCCGCGATCTAACTAAAAGTTAGTGATGCCCGATTATCGCCGGAACAGCGCGGATTCCGCGATCGGCAGGCCCAGCGCGTAGCGGCGGATCCAGTCGAGCGCGACCTGCGAGGTCAGCAGCTTTATCCAGTCGCGGGTGCCCCGCAGTTGATAGCGGCGCGATTCGCTGATGCCGTCGGCGCTGAACCCGATACATACCGTGCCGACCGGCTTGTCGGGCGTGCCGCCGTCGGGGCCCGCCACGCCTGAGGTCGCCACGGCGATACTCGCGCCCGCGCACTTGCGTGCACCGGCGGCCATCTCGCGCACGCATTCCTCGCTCACGGCGCCGAACTTCACGAGAGTGTCGCGCGATACGCCGAGCAGTCCTTCCTTCATTTCGTTCGAATACGTCACGAGGTCGGCGATCAGGTATTTCGAGCTGCCGGGGATATTCGTGATGCGATGACCGATGAGGCCGCCGGTGCACGACTCGGCAACCGCGAGTGTCAAATTCTTTTCGCTGAGCAGGTTACCGACGACCTCTTCCATCGTCGTTTCGCCCTCAGCGTAGATGTGATCGGCGACTTTTGCGCGCACTCGCGCCGCGAGCTCTTCGAGCTTGCGCTCGGCCTCGCCCGGCTTGCCTTCGACCAGGATGCGCAGCGAGATCTGCGGGAAGCTCGCGCGAAACGACACGCGCGCCTCTTCCGGTTTGATCAGCCCCTCGACCGCCGCATCGAGGCCCGACTCGCTGATGCCGAATGTCTGGAAGATGCGGACCGCAAACACGGTGTCAGTGCCGCGATTGGCGCGAATCCACGGGATGACGGTGTTTTCCATCATCGGCTTCATCTCGCGCGGCACGCCCGGCAGCACGATCAGCTGCGACGAATGGGCGCCGACCGTGATCGGCAGGCGAAAGCCCGGCGCCGTGCCGAGCGGATTCTGGATGATCTCCGCACCCTCGGGAAACAGCGCCTGCTTGAGATTGTTCTCCGGCATCACGCGGTTGATGGTCGCGAACAGCCGCTTCATGTGCTCGACGCTCGCCTCATCACGCCAGAGTTTTTTGCCGGCCAGACGCGCTACGGTTTCGGTCGTGAGATCGTCGGCCGTCGGTCCGATACCGCCGGTTGAAATCACGATGTCGCCGAGTCCAATCGCCGTGCGCCACGCCCATTCGAGGCGATCCGGCACGTCGCCAACTGTGATCACGCTGACAAGATCGATTCCGATTTCGGCGAGCTTGTCGGCCAGGTAGTTGGCGTTGGTATCGACGATCTTGCCGGTGGTGATTTCGTCGCCAGTGGACATGACGACAGCCTTCTGAATCATGGAACGCTCCTTCGGCGAGGGCGCGCGTTGGATTGAATCAGATCACGCGCGCGACAATCTGCAAGACAATATTCGCATAGACGGCGGCCGCCAAGTCGTCGAGCATCACACCCGCGCCGTTGCGCATCCGCGCGTCGATCTGCGCCGCGGGGAAGGGCTTCAGGATGTCGAACAGGCGAAAGACCAGGAAGCCGAAGAGCATGTACGGCCACGTCATCGGATTGCCGAACATCGTCAAGACCATGCCGAGCACTTCGTCGATGACGATCTTACCGCTGTCGTGCTCTTCGAAAATTTTCTCGGCCTCGTTGGAGATCCAGCACGAGATCGCGAATGCGACGGCGAAGATCGCGAGGCACAGCGCGCGCGATCGCGACCACATCGGCCCGAACACCAGCCACGAGAGCGCCACGCCCACGACCGAGCCCGCGGTCCCCGAAGCGATCGGCGAGTAGCCCGTATAGATTCCGGTGGCGAAAAAAATGATCAGCGCGCGCATCAGACGGCGGAAGATAGCACGCGCTGATCAACCGAGTAAGGCAGCGCCGCCCCTGCGCCTACTTGCCGAACGCGCGCGTCACCAGCTCGGTGTCGAGATATTCAACGATCCCGACGATCTTTCCGGCGACGATTCGGAATACGTGGCAGTAGGTGTTGTCGTAGCGGACGCCGTTCTTCGACAGCGACTTGCCGGTCGCCTGCATCGCGACGTACTCGCCGTCGGCAATGAAGTTCGATGGGATGATTTCGAGATGCCCTTCGATCTGCGATCCCAGCGGGCTTAGCAGGCGGTCGATAACTTCCTGCTTGCCGTTGTAAAGGCCCGAATACTTGCCGGTGCCGATAATCGTGTACTGGACGTTGTCGGCAAGCGTGTTCAGATAAATATCGAAATTGCCCTTGGACAGTTCCGCGAACATGTTGCGGATCAGTTCCTTGTTTTCCGCTGCTCCCATGATTTCACCTGCGGCGAGTTCTGAAATTGATTGAATCTCCGCGAAATCTAGCTCGCGCGCTGGAAACGCGTCAAAGACGGGGCAGCATCACGAAACCGGTACCGGCTGCGCCCACGCGCAGCTGTCCGAGATGACTTCGTTCGCGATGCTCACTTCGTTCACCATGAAGGGAATAAGTGTTCAACGCGGGGCGCGGCCCCATGCTTCGATGAGGCGATCGAAGGCGGCGCGCAACTCGGGATCTTTCAGCTCCGGCAGTTCGATCGAATGACGCGTCGCGCGCGGCACCGATCGCAATCGCGGGCGCTCTTTGCGCGAGAGATTTCCCCGCACGAAACGCAACTCGCGCACGATATCGTCGCCGACATGATCTCTGATTCGCGACAGGATCTGAGCGCGCATCAAATTCAATTCCTGTATCCACATTGCGCCCGACACTTTGATCACAGCGGTGTGGAATTTGAGCGAAACCACTTCGGTGCGCCGCGCGATCGTCTCGCCCACCACTTCGGGCCACGCTTTGACCAGCCGCACGATGCCGAACGCACCCTCGCGATCGATGCGATCGAGCAGCGGCTGCAGCGCGCTGCCGATGCGTTCAGGAGCCTTGTAGCGCCGCGACTTCATCGATTTGGAGGACAATAGCGGCTACGCCGGCTGATTAAAATCGCTGAGCTCGAAGTCATCAAATTGCATAAGCGTGGATAATCTGAGATCGTCGCAGTTATAATTATTCTTCCGATCGCGAAGCTTTACCGAAATGTTATCAACAGCCTAATATATGGGTTGTGCACAGGTTGTCCGCCACAACATGTTGGGGTACGACGCTTGACATTCCCCACCAACGGCGCGATATTGGCCCCCACAACGAACCAGACGGTAGAGCGCCGGATGACAACTCTCAACAATGCTTGAGAGCTCTTAAGAAGGCAAAACAACGGCGTAATCGGTAAGTAACGAGGCGGAGGGGCAGGGGGATGGCAGGCGGAGCTTTTGATCGAGAAGTGGAAGCCAAAGTCAACAAGCAGAGCGATCGCCTGAACGGGGCCGCCGCGCCTCAGAGACGCGGGGTTGCGCTCGAGCGATTCTTCACCCGGCCGGGCGTCGATCCCTATTCGGAAGTCGAATGGGATCTGCGCAGCGCCGTGATCGCCGGTGAGGACGGTCGCGTCGTCTTCGAGCAGAAGGATGTCGAGGTCCCGCGCGCGTGGTCGCAGACGGCGACCAACGTCGTCGTCTCCAAATATTTTCGCGGGCAGATTGGAACGCCGAAGCGTGAGACCAGCGTTCGCCAGCTTATCGGTCGCGTCGCCGACACCATCACGGGATGGGGCGAGACACAGGGCTACTTCACCAGCGCCGATGCTCGCGACACGTTCCACGCCGAGCTCACTCATCTGCTGCTCAACCAGAAGGCCTCGTTCAACAGCCCGGTCTACTTCAACGTCGGTATCGAAACCAAGCCGCAATGCTCGGCCTGCTTCATCCTCAAGGTCGAGGACAGCATGGAATCGATCCTCGGCTGGTACCGCAACGAGGGCATGATCTTCAAAGGCGGTTCGGGTGCGGGCGTGAATCTCTCGCAGTTGCGCTCCTGCCGCGAGAAGCTTTCTTCTGGTGGTACGGCCTCGGGCCCGCTCTCCTTTATGAAAGCCGCCGATGCGTCCGCGGGCGTGATCAAGTCGGGCGGCAAGACCCGGCGCGCGGCCAAGATGGTCGTGCTCGATGTCAGCCATCCCGATATCCGCGACTTCATCAAGTGCAAGGTCGAGGAAGAGAAGAAGGCCTGGGCTCTAATCGACGCCGGCTATGACAGCTCGCTCGATGGTCCGGCTTACGGCTCGGTGTTTTTCCAGAACGCCAATAACTCCGTGCGCGTGACCGACGATTTCATGCAGGCCGTGCTCGACGACGGCGACTGGAAGACGCGCTTCGTGCGCTCGGGCGAGGTCGATGAGACCTATCGCGCGCGCGAGTTGCTGCGCGAGATTGCCGAGGCGGCGCATGCCTGCGGCGATCCCGGGATGCAGTTCGATACCACGATCAACGAGTGGCACACCTGCCCCAATACCGGCCGCATCAACGCATCGAATCCCTGCAGCGAGTACATGCACCTCGACAACTCGGCGTGCAATCTCGCGTCGCTCAACCTGATGAAGTTTATCGACGATCGCGGCGAGTTCGACGTGCGCGCATTCCGCCACGCCGTCGATGTGATGATCTCGGCGCAGGACATCGTCGTCGATAATTCTTCGTACCCGACGCCCGAGATTGAGCAGAACGCGCACGATTTCCGTGAGCTGGGCCTTGGCTACGCGAACCTCGGCGCGCTGCTGATGGCGCTCGGGATGCCCTACGACTCCGACCAGGGCCGAAGCTATGCCGCTGCGATCACGGCTCTGATGACGGGCGAGGCGTACCTGCAATCGGCGCGCATCTCCGAGCACATGGGCCCGTTTGCCGGCTACGCGCGAAATCGCGAGCCGATGCTGAAAGTGATCGAGCATCATCGGCGCGAGGCCTACAAGCTCGACGCTTCGATGGTGCCGCTCGACCTTTTGCGCGCGGCGCGCGAGTCGTGGGACGAGGCGCTCAAGCTCGGCCAGATCGCGGGCGTGCGCAATTCGCAGGCGACCGTGATCGCGCCCACTGGAACGATCGCGTTCATGATGGATTGCGACACCACCGGCGTCGAGCCCGACATCGCGCTCATCAAGTACAAGAAGCTGGTCGGTGGGGGGATGCTCAAGATCGTCAACAACACGGTCCCCCGCGCGCTCAAGCGGCTCGGCTACGATTCGAAAGAAATCCAGGAGATCGTAGAGTACCTCGATGAGCACGAGACGATCGAAGGTGCGCCGCAGATCAATAATGCGCACCTGCCCGTGTTCGATTGCGCGTTCAAGCCGCGCTCCGGCTCGCGCACGATCCATTACAACGGCCACATCAAGATGATGGGCGCGGTGCAGCCGTTTATCTCGGGCGCGATCTCCAAGACCATCAACATGCCGGCCGAGGCGACGGTCGATGAAGTCGCGGAAGCCTACGTCACGGCCTGGAAGCTCGGCATCAAGGCAGTTGCGATTTATCGCGATGGCTCCAAGCGCACGCAGCCGCTCAACACCGGCAAGACGAAGGAAGAGAAGGTCGATGCGGCTGCGATCGCCGCGGCGCTTGCGATGGGCGACGAGCTGCGAGCGCATCGGCGCAAGCTGCCCGACGAGCGCAAGTCGATCACGCACAAGTTCGATATCGCCGGCCACGAAGGCTACATCACGGTCGGCATGTACGAGGACGGCTCGCCCGGCGAAATCTTCGTGATGATGTCGAAGCAGGGCTCGACGATCTCGGGCTTGATGGATTCGTTCGCGACGGCGATTTCGTACGCGCTGCAATACGGCGTGCCGCTGCAATTCCTGGTCGACAAGTTCGCGCACATGCGGTTCGAGCCGTCGGGCTTCACCAAGAATCCGCAGATCCCGTACGCGAAGTCGATCGTCGATTACCTGTTCCGCTGGATGGCGTCGAAGTTCCTCGACGACGAAGCCAGACGCGAAGTCGGCGTGATCGAAGAAGAGAAGCCGAGCGGCGTCACGCTGTCGCTCGCGCCGCAACCGGCAGTGGCAAGAATCAGCGACGGCAAGGACAGCGAAATGCGCCAGGCATTCATCAACCAGGCCGACGCCCCCCCCTGTCCCGACTGCGGCAGCATAATGGTAAGAAACGGCTCCTGCTACAAATGCATGAATTGCGGCTCAACCAGCGGGTGCAGTTGAGGAACTGAGTATTCGAGGGTCCCGGTGAACGGGATGTGCGGTGAAAATTTCCGGATGCGGATGCGGGCGGCGGCGAGGCGGAGGAGGATCGAGGGCGGATAGGCGTAGTAATCACCGGAAAGGTGGCGGGCGCGTTCACCGGGGCCCACTTTGAAGATCGGCGAGGCAGTAAAACTCGC
>DATJMX010000062.1 GCA_035508495.1 Candidatus Binataceae bacterium | reverse complement strand
GATCGACACAAGGCGAGTCGGTCGTCGCGCATGGCCGTGATCCTTACTTTCCAGGGTGGCCCGACACGCGACAGCTGAACTACGGTAATCAGCCCACCCGGGACGCGATGGTGGCCGAATTGCTTCACATCGCTGAACTAGTGTCCTGTAACATTGAAATTGGGAGCGACATAATGTATCATGGAGCATGCTTGATGAAGGCTTCAGCTTGACGCCGAGTGAGGACACGGAACTTAGAGACCGAATGCGCTCGCGGACCTTGCCGGCCGAGGATGTACGCCGCGCGCGGCTGATCTTGTTGTTGGCGCAAGGCAAATCCTACCTGGCGATTGGCCGGGTGCTGGGTTGCAACGCCAGTTATATCAGCCGCTGGAAGGGGCGTTTCGAATCTGAGCGGTTGGCGGGCTTGTACTCGCGCCACCCCGGACGCGCAGTGCAGAAACGAACCCCGGCGCTGGAGGCCAGGATTATGGACTGGACGCGCAGACTTCCAGCCGATGGTTCGACGCACTGGAGCAGTCGCAAGTTGGCTCAGCAGTTGGGGATTAGCCACATGATGGTGGCGCGGGTCTGGCAGCGCGCCGGGCTTAAGCCGCATCGGGTCGAACGCTATATGGCCTCCGACGACCCGGACTTCGAGACCAAGGCCGCCGATATTATCGGCCTCTACGTCAAACCCCCGCAGCATGCGGCGGTGTTTTGCGTCGATGAAAAAACCGCCATCCAGGCCCTGGACCGGCTCGACCCAGTGCTGCCGCTGTCGCCGGGGCGGCTCGAGCGCCACGGGTTTGAATATTATCGCCACGGCACGCTTTCGCTCTACGCCGCACTCAACACCAGAAGCGGCGCGGTGCTGGGCAAAACCACGGCGCGTCACACCAGCCAGGAATTTGTCGCTTTCCTCACCGACTTGGTCATCAATCAGCCGCGCGGCAAGGAGATTCATCTGATTGTCGATAACCTTGCGGCGCATAAGACCGCACGGGTTGAGCAATTCCTCGCCACCCACCCCAAAGTCCATCTGCACTTCACTCCGACTTACTCCTCCTGGCTCAACCAGGTGGAAAACTGGTTCGCCAGAATCGAGCGCGAGGTTATTGCCCGCGGCGTCTTCACCTCGGTCCACGACTTGGCGCGCAAGCTCATGCGTTACATCCGTCACTACAATCAAGCTCCCAAGCCCATCAAGTGGACCTATCGCGATCCTTCGCAGCGTATCAAACCCACTACCATTTCATCTGTTACGGGCCACTAGCGCGCTGGCATTGCCGCCGGGTTCTGGGCCAAACTCAGATGGATCGCAATTGGAGCAGACGACATGGCTACGTTAACACGTCCAGACGGGACTCGGATCTACTACCTGCTGAGCGGCAAGGACATGGGCAAGCCGCCGCTAGTGATGATTCATGGCTGGTGCTCGAGCCATGAGCTGTGGGCATCCCAGGTGAAGCACTTCGGCAAGCGGCATCGGATCCTGTTGCTCGATCGCCGCGGCCATGGAAAATCAACCACCTCGGGCACCGGCCATGACGCAGCGACGCACGCAAGCGATATCGCGGCAGTCACGATCGCCGCGGGCCTCAGAGGTGTCGTCGCTATCGGTCACGCCGGTGGCGGCGCCGGTACACTGGAATTTATCCGTGCCAACCCGAGGCTCATTAAGGCCGGTGTATTGGTCGATACGTCACTGACGCCCCTGCCGAAGCTCGGTGACCCGAGCAGTCCGTTTGGAAATGCGCTCGGCCAGATGATCGAGTCGCTCAAAGGGCCAAAGTCAAAATCGGCCTTCAAGGCTATGTACTCCCGTTACTTCAATTCCCGGGGAGATCGCGCGGCGAATGCTCGCGCGGTTGCGCAGGCAGCGCTGACTCCGGATGCGGTTAAGATCGCTGAGCTCGAAGGGCTGGTCGTCGACACCGCCGCTATTGCCGATGGCATCAAGCAGCCAGTGCTGTGGCTGACTGCATCGCAGGCCGACCAGTCATTCATCCGCTCGCATCTGAAAGACGTAGGGTTCGCGCAGGTATATGGCGCGAATCATTTTCCCCAATTCGAGCAGCCGGCACAGACCAACGCGATGCTCGAGACTTTTCTGTCGCGGATATAGTTGAAGCTTGAACTGCGGCGGTGTCTGGGAGTATGGCCTCAAGCAAGAGGAAGGAAATCATGGCTTACACCGGATACAAACTCATCAAGTTCGCTCGCGATGGCAAGATCGTAATCGCTACTGTCGACGCGCCGCCGATCAACATCATTACCCTGGAACTCTGGTCTGAGCTCGACCGCATGTCGCGTGAGGTCGAGGCAGATCAGGAGTGCCTGGTCTTCATCCTGAAGAGCGCGAATCCCGATTTTTTCCTAGCGCACTTCGATGTGAGTGCGATCCTCCAGTTTCCGATCGACCAGCCGCCCAGCCGCGAAGGGTCCGCATCCAATGACTATCACGCGATGTGCAATCGCATGACCACGATGGACAAAATCACGATCGCGCAAATCGAAGGGCGCGTCGGCGGCGGCGGCAGCGAGTTCAGCATGGGATTCGATATGCGCTTCGGCGTGTTGGGGAAGACCAAGATTAATCAGATGGAAGTTCCGCTCGGCATCCTTCCGGGAGGAACGGGTACCCAGAAGCTGCCGCGCTTGATCGGCCGCAACCGCGCGGTTGAGATCATCCTGGGCGGCGTGGACATGCCGGCCGATTTGGCGGAACGCTGGGGCTATCTCAATCGCGCGCTGGCGGCCGATGAGATCGGGCCATACGTCATGAACCTCGCGCGGCGCATCGCGTCCTTCCCCGTCGAAGCGGTCAAGCTCTCCAAGGAGGCGATAAATTCAGCCACCAAGCCGCTCGCCGAAGGATTGCAGGATGAGAGCTACCTCTTTCAGCAACTCATCCGGACCGAGAGCGGCAGGCGTAACATGGAGAGATTTCTCAAGATGGGCGGCCAGACGCGTGAGGGTGAACTGCGCATCGACGAGCTTAATAAGAAGCTGGGAGAGCCATAGGCACGTTGTCCGCCGCCGAGGCCCTGGCTGGGCCAGAATTGACTCGTAGTTAACGCAAGATCGGATACCTGAGATGCTTCACCACCGGCTCGAGCGATTCCTTTGAGCTGGCACCGGCGAGCTCGCGGCGGCTGAACTCGAGCTGAGCCTCCTCGTGCTCGACCATGTGGAGGCAGATCGCGATCTCATCCGCATTGCCGCGTTTGCGCGCGGCGTTGAGATGGCCCTGATAGCGCGGGACGACTGCGCCCGCGAGGAAGTCGCGCATTCCTTGCATCTTCTGCATCCAGGCGAGAGGTTTGAACGATTCCATCTGCGCCGCATCTTTTTCCCGGACCGCCGCGCTTTCCTCGATGTTGAGTCCGCGCGCGACCATCGGCGCTCGCAGCCAGGCCTTGGTTTCTGTCTCGAGTTGAAGCAGCGTGCTGAATTTGAAGCGCTCGTCGTCGGAGCGGGCCGAGCTCAGAAGCGCGGAATAGATCGCCTCTCCGCCGACTTCGCCGTCGTAGAACTCACGCATAACATCGTTGAATGACTCCATCGCGAATATCCCTCCGCTAGCCCGCTAGGTACGCCATTACAAAACGAAAAGCTACCGCGGGTTTCATTCGGCTGAATCGATTTGAGCGCCGACTATTTGGGCCTCAAGCGTACAACAGTAATTTGACATTCGTTGATCGCAGCACAGTAATCGATGCTCGGAGCCCGAATTGAGTCAGGCTAGCGACATAGCGGGTGAGGGCTTTGACCTCGACCTGTGGATCAAAGCGTCAGAGGCGGTGTCTGGCGAGATCGTTCTCGACAAGCTGATCCACATTTTGATGTCGAAGGCGCTCGAGCACGCCAAGGCGAGGCGCGGGGTCCTGCTTCTGCCGCACGGCGACGAGCTTCACGCCGAGGCCGAAGCCACCGCCGCCGGCGATACGGTGACTATCTGTTTCGCGCCCGACGCGCCGATTTCCGAACTGTTGCCGGAGTCCGTCCTCAATGAGGCTATCCGAACTCACGAGATCGTAACGCTGAGCGATGCGTCCTTAGCAGAGCCCTTTGCGTCGGATCACTACGTCAGGCGCACGCACGCGCTATCAGTTTTGTGCGTGCCGCTGATGAAGCAGGCCAGGCGGATTGGCGTGCTGTATCTCGAGGATAACCTGGCGCCGAATGTGTTCAGCGCGCGCAGTATCCGATTGCTCAAGCTGCTGGCGTCGCAAGCGGCGATCTCACTGGAAAACGCGCAGCTCTACAGAGATCTTCAGCGCAGCGAGGCCTTTCTCACCCAGGGTGAGGAAGTGGCGCGCACTGGCACCTGGGCGCTCGATCTCGCGACCGGACACTCGCGATGGTCGAGGCAGATGTTCCGCATCTTCGGAATGGATCCGAGCGATAGTCCGCCGGTCATGCCCGACTTTCTTGACCTGGTTCATCCCGAGGATCGCCAGCACGTGAGGCGAACGCTCGCCGCGGCTGGCGCCCAGGGCGCCCCGTTTGACTACACGTTTAGAATCATACGACCAAACGGTGAGCAATCGTACCTGCGCAGCGTCGGCAGTCCGGTCTCGCAGAGCGGCGAACTCAAGAGCTACTTCGGTACGATCGTCGATGTGACCGAGCATGAGCTGATGACTCGCGAGCTGCGCGGCCGCGAAGAAGAGCTGCGCAACATTCTCGATTACGCTCCTCAGCAAATCGCGATCATCGGTCCCGACGGCAGCCGCCTTAACGCAAATCGCGTCGCACTCGACTACGCGGGCATGACACTGGAAGAATTTCGTTCGCCCGAGTACGAAAAGTTGATCCATCCTGAGGACGCTGAGAGATTGCGATTAGATCCTCCGTTTGGAGGCGCAAAGGAGTTCGAATTCGAAACCCGGATTCGCGGCAAGGACGGACAATACCGATGGTTCCTGGTGCGCTTTTTTCCGCTTCGCGATTCCGATGGAAACATCCTGCGATGGTATTCCGTCGGCACCGAAATCCAGAACCGCAAGCTCGCCGAAGAGCGAGTCAGAAATGAGAATCTCGCTCTGCGCGAGGAAGTTGATAAAGCCTCGCTGTTCGAAGAGGTCATCGGCGCGTCTCCAGCTCTGCACGCAGTAATTGCTCGCGTGGCCAAGGTAGCGCCCACGGACTCGACGGTGCTGATCACCGGCGAGACGGGCACCGGCAAGGAACTAATCGCGCGCGCGATTCACAAGAGTTCCGCGCGCGCGGCGGCAGCTTTCGTCAGCGTCAATTGCGCCGGGATTCCGCAATCCCTCATCGCTTCCGAGCTGTTCGGTCACGAGAAAGGCGCATTCACAGGAGCGCTGCAACGTCGAATCGGCCGCTTCGAGATGGCTCAGGGCGGCACGCTGTTTCTCGACGAAGTGGGTGACCTGCCCGCGGAAACGCAGGTCACGCTGCTGCGCGTGCTGCAGGAGCACGAGTTCGAGCGCGTCGGCGGAGAGCGGCTGATTCGTGCCGACGTTCGTCTCATCACGGCGACGAATCGCGATCTCGCCGTGGCGATCGAGGCGGGTGCCTTTCGTCGCGATCTGTTCTATCGGCTCAACGTTTTTCCGATCGAACTGCCGCCGCTGCGCGAGCGCAGCGATGACATCCCGATGCTGGTCGAATACTTCATCGAGCGCTATGCGACCTCGGCCGGCAAGAAGATCAAGAACATCGATCGCAAGAGCATGGATCTGCTGCGCTCGTATCCATGGCCGGGAAATGTGCGCGAACTTCAGAACGTCATCGAAAGGTCAGTCATTCTTTGCGATACGGAGACCTTTTCGGTGGACGAGAGCTGGCTGCCTTTGGATCCGCCGCAGCCGGCGCCGGACGCGCATCAGCCGCTTGTTCGAGCGATCGAAAAACAGGAACGCGATACGATTGAGAAGGCGCTGGCCGAAACGCGCGGACGGGTTGCCGGCCCGATGGGCGCGGCGGCCAAGCTCGGCATGCGGCCCTCGACGCTCGAATCGAAAATCCGCACGCTCAGGATCAACAAGCATCTGTTCAGGGGTATTTAGGAATCATTCCGGGTTTTGCCGATCCAGTTCCGCAAGTAGGCGGGGCAATTTAGAAGCTCGATTCGCGAGGCGCTCCAGCGTGCGATGGTCGGCACGACCTCGCGATCGACACGCCTGACTTCGCGCAGGTCGAGCTTGATTGGTAGTGTCTCCGCATCGAATGCCGCTTGCAACTCCGCGATGTGTTCCCGGTCGATTCGACCGCTCAAGGAATAAAGAACGTTCGCGGAATTCACTGATCTCAGAATCTTGAGCATCGTCTGGTAGCCAGTTGCATACCAAGCGACAACGCCTGAACAAGGCGAGAGAATCGCGACCGCGAATGAGATTTACCTCACGAACTTTTCACGAATTGACGAAAATCCACGAGCTATCCGTGCAGCGCCCGCTTCAATGCCTCGTCGCGGTCGGCTTTGAATTGCTTGGAGACCTTGGCCGACGGCGCGAAGAGATCGAAACCGTGGAACGCGCCGGGATAAACGTGGAGCTCGGTCGGCACGCCGGCCTGGATGAGACGTTGCGCGTACTCGATATTCTCGTCGATAAAAAGATCGAGCGCGCCCACCGGAATGTAGGCCGGCGGTAGACCAGTCAGATCTGTCGCGCGCGTGGCGGCCGCATAAGGCGATACGCCGGCGCCGCCGCCGTCGCGGCCGAGATAGGCTTTCCAGCCGAGGCGATTGCTCTCGCGATTCCATACTCGCGGATCGGTAATCGCGTGACTCGCGGGCGTGACATTGCGATCATCGATCATCGGGTAGATGAGAAGCTGGAACGAGGGTTTTACCTCGCGGCGATCGCGCGTCATCAACGCCAGTCCCGCGCAGAGGCCGCCACCGCCGCTCGCGCCGCCGATCGCGATCCGCGACGGATCGATACCGAGCTCGCCGGCATTGGCAAATAGCCACTTCAGCGCCGAGTAACAATCCTCAACCGGTGCGGGAAACGGATGCTCCGGCGCTAACCGATAGTCAACCGAGGCCGCGACGCATCCGATTCGCTTCGCGATCTGCTTCATCAAACGGTCGTCCTGCTCGATATCTCCCATCACGTAGCCGCCGCCGTGGATCCAGAGCAGGGCAGGGAGCTTGCCCGGCTGATTGTCCGGCCGACAAACGCGTAGGCGCACATCGGGATCGCCGGGGCGGCCCTTTGCGAAGCGATCCTGGCTGGCTACGCCTTCGACCGCGGGCAGGTCCGCCAGCATCATGGTTACCATCTTCTTCATCTTGCCCCGCGCCGCAGGTATCTCGCTCAGATCGAGAGGGCGGTCAGTCGGCATCTTCTCCAACATCACTTTGAGTTCGGGGTCCAACTGTTCGATGAAGTTCATAGTCGATCTCCGTTTGCGCGATGGTGCGGCGAAGTTATCCCACGATTTCCGAAAATAGAAATGGTTACGCGCTCAGCGCGTCGCGAAGATGGCGATCATAGTAATCGGCGAGTCCTTCGAGCACTGGGCACACTTCGCCGGAAATCGAAGAGCCGTGCATGATGGCGATCGTCTTGGGCTCGAGCGCCGCGAGCTGCCGCACGACCTTGGGCGCCTCCGCCGTGATCGGAGTGGCGTGAAATCTTTCCTCCGCGACAATTGCGGGCGCCAGAATGTCGCCGCTTGCGAGCGGCGGCGTATCGCCAAACTGAAACAGCAAATCGCTGCTGAAAAGTGTGCGCGTGGTCTCCTCGAATATCAGACCGGCGTCCCATGAATGGGGAACGTGCGGAGTGTCAAGGTGGCGCACGCGTTTGCCGCCGAGCTCGAGCAGTTCATTATTCTTGAGCGGACGCGGCGGACGCGGCGCGCTGTCATTGAGCCAGGTGTTGCAACCAATGACGCTGTGCGCCGCGGTCGCATCGGGCGCGGCCGCGAGCCACTGGTCGAGGGCGCCGCACTCGTCGGACTCGATGTGACTGAAGGTTATCCACTTGAGCCGCTTGAGGTCGATAATCCGCGCAACGGCCTCGGACACGGATGGAAACAGCGAACGCTGGCCGGTGTGAAACAGCATCGGCTCGTCGCCATCGATGAGGAACTGGTTGAAGTTGAAACCGACCGGCGAAACGAAAGTGGAGACGCGGTAGATGCGATCGGCGATTTCGTCGACACGGGTTTCCATGACAACCTCCCGGCGATCCTTCACTTGCATACTGCCCGTATGTCGCGCGGGTCAAGCACCGATGCAGAATCGCGCGTTTTTTTTCGGGTGCGGATGTTTCGTTGCGCCCGTTTCGTGGTAAATCGCGACTATGAGCAAGCCAACTCTGGTGACGATCGTCGCACTGGCGCAATCCTGAGCGGCCTCGGGGTCGTCGAATGCGGCGAAGGAATAGCGGCCGCATTCGGCGCCCAGCTGATGGCCGATCTGGGCGCCGATGTAATCAAAGTCGAGCCGCCCGCCGGCGACATCCTTCGCCGTCGCGGTCCGTTCCCACCGGGCGAAAAGCCGGACAGACGGTCAATGCGACGCGACACAAAACGCACGGCATTCGCCAGCGAAGCATAAGTGTCAGAGGCACCACCCCAAGGTGTCGTCGAAGAACAACAGGATTACGCGAGACAAATCGAGACGTAATCTATTTCTCCTGGATCGACTCGATATAGAAAGTTACGGTCACCATCCATTCTTCAGTCGGGAACTTATTACCAAAGATAGGCTCAGGAACGCTGCCCCATACGGGCATGTCCGGCCCTCCGTGGGCACGTGGAATTGAGCGTCCATCGATTGCATGAAATACATGCCAAAATGGGAAGTTGCCGTTATTCTGGCGTGCAATTTGAGTTAGATCGATGGGTTTGGCCCTGAGCTCAGGAACCATCGGGCCGTCGCCCTTGCCATTCTCTCCGTGGCAACTCGCGCACAGGCTGCTATACAGGCTGCGGCCCCGGTCGACGATGCTTCGCGGAATTTCATCTTGGGCTGCTGCCGAACTCGCTGTGATCAGGAGCAGTCCGATTACGCATAGTGTGAGTTCTCGTCGCATGCTTCGATTGTTCATCATTCCTGGCTCCGTATTTGAAGTAACCAGTCGCAGCTACGGGTCGAATCTATCTTTCGAACACCCCTCATTCCCTGGAACTCGCGAACTGTAGTCCATTGCACCGCCGATCAGAGCATGTCCACATTTGGTCAGTTAATTGATTATCAATCGAATTTTCGTGGACCTTCGACAACGGTTGAACCGAAAGTTTGGGCTTCTCGTCAGCCTCACGGCCGCAGCGATGCCGGCTGGGCTTGCTCCAGCAGGCGGATGACCTCGGCGTCGGTCAGCTGATGAAAATCCTCGTAGAACTCCCCGATCCCGAAGAACGCCGCG
>DATJMX010000061.1 GCA_035508495.1 Candidatus Binataceae bacterium | reverse complement strand
ATACGCGCCCCCGTAGGTGTCGGGATCGAGCCGGCCGCGGAGCCGCCGGGCGGCGGGACGGATGAGCAAACCACCGAGCGTTCCGGTCGTGCTCGCGGTGATCTCCTCGCGCAGCGCCTCGAGCAGGGTGCGGATCGTCCCCTCGACCGCCTTGAGCGCGACGTTGCCGGTGAAGCCGTCGGTGACGATCACGTCGGCCTTGGCGCGGTTGATATCGCGGCCTTCGACGTAGCCGATGTAGTTCACATAGGACGGCATCTGGCCGAGAACCATCGCGGCAGCGCGCGTGAGATCGGTGCCCTTGGAGCTTTCCTCGCCGTTGGAGAGAATCCCGATTCGCGGCCGCGATACGTTACGCACATGACGCCAGTAAACGCTGCCCATGATCGCGAACTGCACGAGATGAATTGGCTTCACCTCGACATTCGCGCCCGCATCGACCAAAAGCGCAAGACCTTCGGAGGTCGGCACGACAGACGCGATCGCGGGGCGATCGACGGTCGGCAGATTACCCAGCACCATCATCGAGGCCGCCATCTGAGCACCGGAATTTCCGGCACTGACGAAAGCGTCAGCGTCGCCGCGCTTCACCAGCTCAAGACCGACATGCATCGAGGAGCGCGGCTTGGCGATCACCGCCTCAAGCGGCGACTCGTCCATCATAATTGTCTCGGGCGCGTGCTCGATCTTGAGAGGAAGGTTCGCCGCGTCATGAGAGGCGAGCTCGCGCGCGACGACCTCGCGATCGCCGACCAGCACGACCTCGACGCCGAAGTCGCGCGCGGCGAGAACGGCGCCCTCAACGGTCGCTTTGGGAGCGAGATCGCCCCCCATCGCGTCGAGCGCGATTTTCACAGCAGTCTCTTTTGCTTACTCCGCCGCTGCGGCGAGTTGGCGTCCGCGATAGGCTCCGCAATGGCGGCATACGCGATGAGGCATCGCGGGCTCGCCGCACGAAGGGCACGAGCCGGGATTGACGGCGCGCAGCGCATCGTGGGCGCGGCGCTTATTTTTCTTGGAATGAGACGTTCGTCGTTTAGGTGCCTGCATTGTAATTACTTCCAGTTTATGGAGGCGATATTCGCGCTCAGGAACGTTGCAGTTTAATAGACCGCAACACTTCGAGTCGAGGGTCGAAGGTCTCGATGCGGCAATCGCATTGTACGTGATTCCGGTTGCCGCCGCATCTGGGGCATAGCCCTTGGCAGTCCTCGCGGCAGAGCGGCCGGGTTGGCAGCGCCAGCAGGATTTGCTCGCGAATCAGCGGACCCAGGTCGATTTCATCGCCCTCGTAGAGCGAAAACTCGAGATCGTCGGCGCGCAAATCGGTTTCGGTGCCGTATCCGACGGTCTTCGGCGACAGAACGAGGCGAAACGGCCGGTCGTTCTCCGTCTCGAAATCCTCGGCGCATCGCGCGCAGGTCGCCTCGGTCCGCGTCTTGATATGCCCCGACAGGAAGAGGTCCATCCCACTTCTATAATACGAGACGTCGACCTTGATCGGGTCTTCGACGCGATATTCGCGAATCGGGCCCTTTTCGAGGACGCGATTAACATCCTCGGCGGGCTCGGCGAAGGAGGCGTCACGGGGGTCAGCGGTTATGTCGTCGATTCTGAGCTTCACGGCACTGCCTCGCGCCAGGCTGCGTCGCAAGGGAGTCACAAACGGTCAGGGCTGGCGAGTGAATTATTGCACTTGCGACCCGCTGTTCAAATACGCCGGAGCCGTCCCGCGATATCTAATCGAACGAGCAGGCTGCTGAGAATCGCAACACTCTGCGGCGCTCAACCTTCCTTTCCCGCAGATACACGCGCGGGAAGGGGACCAAGCCGCGGACGTGGGCGGCTAACTTGCGAGCTTCGAAACCTCTTTCCAGTACGGGCTTTTCTTTAGCTGGGCCATGAAATCGTCGAGGAATTTTGATTTGCCGCTGATGCTCGCGGGCCAGGCTTCGTCGAGGAACTGCCAGGCTGCGATTCGATGGCCGGTGTAGATTAGATCGAGCATCGTGCCCCAGAGCTCGGGCGGGATATTCGCGTCGGGCCAGGCGCCTTTGAGGCCCTTCGAGTCTGATTTCACCTGCGCGACCTTGGCCGGCAGGTCTTTCAGGTCGGCTGACGGCGTGCGCATCAGCTCGGGAGCCATCACGTAGGTTCTCCCCGAATATTGGAGAATCACTTTGGGCGCGGGCGAATCGGCGAAGTCCGTGTTCCAGTTGGCGAAGGTCCAGTCGTAGATCTGGATCTGGAGTCCCGGTCCCTTCGTGAGCTGAACGAAATGCGGCCCCTGGTCGCCGAACTCCGCGTCGAGATCGGCAATCTTGCGGAACTTCGAGCCAATCTCGAAGATATGAAAGATAAGGCAGCAGTTCGCGCCGCCCGTCCACTCCGAGATTACAAGGTCGGGCTGCCCGTCACCGGTGATGTCCTTGCCCATAGTGACGAGTTTCGCGTCGGGATCGTCCTTGTAGAGCGTGCCGACCACGAATTTCTCGCCATTTTGGGAGGCGCGGCCCGTAAAGATCGATTTCTTGTTCCTGAGAATTTCGTAGTAGGCATCCTTCGTGTTGGAGTTCTGGTCGTAGTACGTGTTCGCAGTGTAATCGCCAAAGCTGGCGGTTTTCTTCAGCGGCGGCTTCGTGCCGGCAGCAAACGCGAGTTGGCTTATAGTCAACAATAGCAGGCCGCAGGTCATTGCGAGGAGCAACGGAACCGATAGTCGCATGCCGCACCTCGCCCGCAACGCGGGAGGTTGTTCCGGATATGCGGGCTTCTTTAGGTTGAAACCTGGTCAAATCAATCAACTGCCTTCCGCTTTTTTGGGCGACACACCCGTCACCCCGATCTTCGGGCATTCCGGCGACAGGTCGCAGCGCTCGCAGTCGGGTTTGCGCGCGAAGCAGACCTGGCGGCCGTGCAGGATCAGACTCATCGAGATTTGAGTCCAATCCTTCGGCGGCAGGAGGGCCTGCATGTCCTGTTCGATCTGGTCGGGCTCGCTGCTCTGGGTGAATCCGAGCCGATACGTCAAGCGCCGCACATGGGTATCAACGACGAAGCCGGGCTCGCCATAGACGTGGCCGAGAATTACGTTGGCGGTTTTGCGCCCGACGCCCTTGAGCTTCACCAACTCGTCCATCTTGCGTGGGACTTCTCCCCCATGACGTTCGACCAGGAGCCGCGCCGTTTCGATAAGCGAGCGCGTCTTCTGGCGGAAGAATCCCGTCGTAACGATCAGCTCCTGAACGCGCCGCTCGTCGGCCCTGGCCATCGCGCGCGCGTCAGGAAATTCGCGGAAGAGCCCGGGCGTGACGGCGTTGACGCGCTCGTCAGTGCATTGCGCAGAGAGAATCGTCGCGGCGAGGCATTGCCATGGCGTTTTGAAATCGAGGCTGATCCGAGCGTGCGGATAGAGGCGTTTGAGCGTTTTCGTGACGCGAGCGGCGCGCGATTTCAGCGCCTGGTGGCTTTCGCGCGCGGCCATCCTAGGTCGCAGCCGCGACGCGGCCTCTACCGTACATGCGATTGAACTCAGCGAGCTCGGCCTGCTCGCGCGCGCGATCCCATCCGAGCTCCGACGCAAGGATTCGCGAGACCAACGGCGCTGCCGCTTCCGCCTCGAGCGGGGCGCGCCACGTAAGCGAGGTTCGCCGCACGAGGAAATCTGCGACCGATAGCACCATCTCATTGCGCACGGCACTGACGACCTCAACGCCGATCGCAGGACATCCTTGCGATAGCGGGCGCGAGAGCTCTAGATTGCCACCTGCCGATGCGGCCACGATCTGCGCGCGCGTTCCGTAGCGTGCGTTCAAGATCTCACGTGCATCGCGCGGCAGCTTGGCGAGCGCATCGCCTGTCTCGCTGCGATCGAGCTTGCGCGCACCCGGCAAAGGAGTATCGCGTGTCGGCGAGTGTTTGATCGGCTCACCAATCTCGCGCAGTACTGCATTCACCACTTTTTCGGCAATCTCGCGATGCGTCGTCAGCTTCCCTCCCGCGACCGAGAACAATCCCGCCGCACTGCGCAGGATCTCTTCCTCGCGCGGCACCGATGACGGCGCGCCCTTTCCTTCCGCTACCACCAGTGCGCGCAGTCCGGCAAAGCTGGCAACAACATCGTCGGGCGTGAGCTTGATTCCGGGCAGGCTCTCGGCAAGGACGCCTAGAAGATAGCTGATATCGGCGGGCTCCGTCGCGACCGCGGCGGGATCGCCGCTGTAGTCAGTGTCCGTCGTCCCGACCAGCACGTAGCGATCGTGAGGCATGACAAACACGATGCGTCCGTTGGCGTCGCCGAGGACCAGCGATTCGCGCACCGGAAGCATCGCGCGCTGGAACACCAGATGGACGCCCTTGGTGGTGCGG
>DATJMX010000060.1 GCA_035508495.1 Candidatus Binataceae bacterium | reverse complement strand
GAATTCGTCGTCGGAGGTTTCCGGCCGCACCACCTTGACCATCTCGACCTTGTCGAATTGATGGCCCCGCTTGATGCCCCTGACGTCGCGCCCTGCCGACATCTTCTCACGCCGAAAACAGGGCGTGTACGCCGCCATATAGATAGGGAGCCGCGCTTCATCGAGGATCTCGTCACGATAAAGGCTCGTCAGCGGCACCTCGGCGGTCGGCACCCACCAGTAGTCCTCCTCGATATCGCGATACATTGTGTCTTGGTTTTTCGGATAATGCCCCGTGCTCGTGACCGTCGCCGTGTTCACCATCAGCGGCGGCATGATTTCGCGGTAGCCCTGCTCCTTGATCTTGACATCGAGCATCCAGGTGATAAGCGCACGCTGCATTCGCGCGCCGAGCCCGCTCATCACGTAGAAGCGTGTGCCGGAGAGCTTAACGCCGCGATCGAAGTCGATAATCCCGAGCTTCTCGCCGATCTCCCAATGCGGCAGCGGCTTGAACGACGTGAACTCCTGCGGCTTGCCCTCGCCGCGAAGCACGCGATTGTCGGCCTCGCTCGCGCCTACGACGACATAGGGCCGTGGAATATTTCTGATCCCCAGCATCTGGGTCGCGAGCGTCTGCTCGAGTTCGCCGAGTTCCTTTTCGCCCACGCCGATCCGGTCGCCCAGCTCGCGCATCTCGGCGCGCTTCTTATCGCGCTCCTCGGGACTGGCCTTGCCCAACTCCTTCGATTCGCGCGTGCGGCGCGCGCGCATCTCGTCGAGCTCGAACTGCAGCTTGCGCCGGCGCGCGTCGAGTTCCAGCAGACTATCGATTTCCTGCGGCTCGACGCCGGCCTTGCCCAGTTCCGCCTTGACGAAGTCGGTCTGTTCGCGAATCAACTTGATATCGAGCATTTCCTCAAAACGCGTCCTTCAATAGGTCAAGCTTCAGGTCGCCGCCGCCGCTTGTGATCGCGACCACGTCGAATCTCATCAGGCGATCTCCCGCACGGTTGCGAGCGGCAAATACTTCGGCCGCGCGGCGCATCCGTTCCTGCTTGCGCCGATCGACCGCATCGACCGGAGCGCCCGCGCCGTCGCCGCTGCGCGTCTTCACCTCGACGAATACGAGAGTCTCGCCTTCCATCGCGATCAGATCGATTTCGGCGCCAGCGGCGCGAAAATTCCGCGCAACGATCCGATAGCCGCAGCGCTTGAGATGCCGCTCGGCGGCACGCTCTCCGCGTTGCCCCAGCGGAACGGCAGCACCGAGCCGCACCAGCCATCGCGATACTTTCGCGCCGATCGATTCGCGACGCCTTATCTTAGCCAAGCCGCCCCCCAGCTCGCGATATGGCTATGACGAGCTAACTCGCATATTGAATATCGCTGCCGCGCACGATGAAAGCCTGTGCCGACGCGGCCAACCTTCCTGACACGCGCCGCGCGGGATGTTACGATTCCAAGTTCGCGCTCCAGCGCCGACAAAAGAGATAACAATGGCCGAAACCAGGATCACACTTGAGATGGTGCAGCATGTCGCACGCCTCGCGCGGCTCAAACTCAGCGACGTCGAGCAGGAGCGCCTGCTCGCGGATCTCGGCCAGATGCTGGCGTACGTCGATAAGCTCAACGAGCTCGACACCGAGAGTGTGCCTCCAACGGCGCAGGTCGGAGAAGCGGGCACTCCCCGCCGCGAGGACGCAGTTACCTGTCCATCAGACGCGGAAGCGATGCTCGCCAATGCACCTTCGGCGGAGCGCGGCTATTTCCGCGTTCCCAAGATCATCGAATAAAGCTGTGGACTTGAAAGCCTGAATGATGGCATCCGAACTTAACAAGCTCACGATCGCCGAAGCGTCGGCGATGCTCCATAAGCGCGAGATCACAGCGCTCCAGCTCACACGCGCGTGCCTCGAGCGAATTGCCGCGGTCGATCCGCGGCTCAACGCGTTCCTCACCGTATGCGAAAAGGAAGCGGCCGAGCAGGCCGTCGAGGCAGATCGGCGCATCGCGGCGGGCAACGCTCCGGCCTTGTGTGGAATCCCGCTCGGAATCAAGGACATCTACAATACGAAGGGCGTGCGCACGACCTGCGCCTCGCGCATTTTGGAAAATTTCGTCTCGCCCTTCGATGCAACCACGATCGCGAAGCTGCGCGCCGACGGCGCCGTGTTTATCGGCAAGGCGAACCTGGACGAGTTCGCTATGGGCTCGTCAACGGAGAATTCCGCGTTCGGCGCGACGCTCAATCCCTACGACCTCGAGCGCGTCGCCGGCGGATCATCGGGAGGATCGGCGGCGGCGGTCGCGGCGCGCGAATGCCTCGGCGCCCTCGGCACCGACACCGGCGGATCGATTCGCGAGCCCGCGTCGTTCTGCGGCGTGGTCGGGATGAAGCCGACCTACAGCC
>DATJMX010000059.1 GCA_035508495.1 Candidatus Binataceae bacterium | reverse complement strand
AATCTTCGGGGTCGATCCCGATCCGGCCAATGCCCCGACCCTCAAGCAATGGGCGCGGGACTATTGGGAAGCCGTCCATCCTTTCAATCTCGCCGGCGCCTACGCGAACTTCATGATGGACGATGAGGGCGAAGCGCGCGTTAAAGCTGCGTATGGCGATAATTACGAGCGTTTGGCAATGCTGAAGAAGAAATACGACCCGACTAACCTGTTCAGAGTGAATCAGAACATCCGACCAGCGCCTTAAGCCCCGCCGGCAACGGACACGAAGGGTTTCCATGGCCACTTTCATGGACGGCCACGACACGCCGGTGTGAGTGCCGGATGTTCTCGAGGGGAACTCGACGGGCCTGTGAGGCTCGTCCTCTTCTTCCGCTCGCTCCCGCGACGTAGTAGAGCGCGGGCTCGCGCTGGCGAACGCCGCGGCGGTGAAGAGCCTCGGGCTATGGCTGATGAGCATGGCGTCTCTGCCTCTGGTGGCTGGCTCGTGGCTTAGGCGGACTTGATCTAAACGAACGCAGACTGCCACCGCTGACCCGAAGCCCACATCGGGCGCCTGCTAATCCAGTAATCGACCGGCGACGTCCTGGAGCGCCCGAACAACATCGGCCCGGCTTTCGCGCGTCAATTTCTTCTGGTCGACGATCAAAAGAAAGCCGTCCTGCTCTTGACGAATGATCCGCCCTTGGGCGGCGGTCTTATCGACTAGCCCCACCACCCGATGGGTGCGTACCGGGCGGCTAAATCCCTTGACGGTAATGGTGCCGGTCTCCTCGGTGAGCACCTCGTCCTTGACCAGCGCGTAAGTCTCGTGCGCCAGCAGAATGCCGCCGAGATCGGCGTGCGACTCCAATCTCGCCGCCAAGTTCACTTCGTTGCCGATAATCGTGTAGTCGACGCGGTCGTTACTGCCGAAGTTTCCGACCGTACAAAACCCGGTGTTGATGCCGATGCGAAGCTGGAACACATGCTCCTGGCCACGCTCGCGCCACTCGGCCTGCAAGTCGCGCATGCGCTGCTGCATGGCGATCGCCATCTTCACGCAGGCGAGCGCATCTTCCTTGGGCCCACGCGTCTCGGGATCGCCGAAGAACAACATGATCGCATCGCCGATGAACTTATCGATCGTCGCTCCGTATTCGAGTGCGATGGTCGACATTTCTCGCAGGTAGTGGTTAAGAAGGTTGGTCAGCTCTTCCGATTCCAGAAGGTCGGTGGTCTCCGTGAATCCTGCGATATCCGAGAAAAATATGGTCAGTTTCTTGCGTTGAGACGTAACATCGACGGTCTTCTCTCCGGCAAAGATCGACTTGTACAATTGCGGCGAAAGGTACTTCGAGAGTTTGGACGAAAGCGATTCCAATGTTCGATTTTTTTCCATCACCAGTCGGTTCGCGTCTTCCAATCGCTGTTTTGCTTCCAGCAGACTCTGCTCCGACTGCTTTAGCTCGGTGATATCCGTCATGACCGTGACAGTGCCGCCAACCGTCGTCCGCCGACGGGCAATCCGATAGATGCGGCCATCCGGCGCACGATCCTCAAAGGCGATACCGGTGGGGTTCCGCAAGCTCTCTACGCGCTGCGCGACCAACGAATCGAGGTCACCCTCGCCGTAATAGCCGTGCTCGGCCAGATAACGCAGAAAATTGGGATAAGGCTGTCCCGGCTGCAGCAATTCTTTCGGGACAGGATACATCTCCGAGAAGCGATCGTTGCAGAAGACGATATTCAGGTCTCGGTCAGTATAAACGAGCGCGCCTGGCATGTTGTCGAGAGCGACATGAAGCTCCGCCTCCTTCCGGGCCAGATTTTCCTCTGCGCGCTTGAGTCTGGTGATTTCAGTGATCGCTGTCACCGTTCCGCCCGACGCGATTTTGCGACGGTTGACCTCATAGACCTTTCCGTCTGGTGTGCGATCTTCGAGCGGGTAACCGACTGGATTGCGCAGACTCTCGATGCGACGCGCGACCAAAGTCTCAACATCGCCGTCGCCATAGTAGCCGTGTTCCGCCAAATAGCGCAGAAAGTCAGGATACGGCCGGCCTGAATCGAACAGCTCACGCGGCACCGGGTACATTTCGATGTACCGATTGTTGCAAAAGACGATTTTCAAGTTGTCATCGGTGTAGGCCAACGCTCCCGGCATGTTGTCGAGCGCAACGTGCAGCTCCGCCTCCTTGCGCGCAACATCGCGCTCAGCGAGCTTGCGCTGGGTGACGTCGGAATAGGAAAGGACGAGGCCACCGCGCGCAATTGGCGCGTAACGGATGTTGAGGATTCGCCCGCTCGGGAGTTGGTATTCGAACTGGTGTGGCCGACCTTCACGGACGCGCTCCATACGCGAGATTGCCTGGGCTTCGGCATCGCCCGGACCATAGTCGCCACGTTCGGCGTTGAAACGATACAGTTCAATAATGTCGAGGCCGGGCTTGCACAGCGTGGTCGGATAGCCGCGCAGCTCGATGAACGCCTCGTTGTTGGCGATTAGCTTTAGATTCTGGTCGAAGATCGCAAAGCCAAAGTCTAATGCGTCGAGGCCTGACTCAACGACCGCGGCGGACGTCAGCAACCCTTTGGGCGATGCTGAACCTGTAGTCCTCGCCGGGCGATCGGCCATGGCCTCCCCTTTCGGCCGAAGCGGAATTCGCTATTGGACAATACTGTGACCGGCAGTTGAAGTCTAATAACCGTAGCGCGCGATGGCATTCTCGTCCCATTCAAGGCCAATCCCTGGACGATCGGGCACCTCAAGGTGGCCATTTTTTATGTCGAACGGCTCCTTCAGGATCGGATTGGCCCAGTCCTGCCACTCCAGCCAGTGCGCGGTCTCGGTGACGCGCATCAAATGCGCCGCTACCTCCGGATACAGATGGGTCGAAACCTGAACGCCGCCCGCAGCGGCAATTGGGACGGAGCGCAGCCATCCAGATACGCCGCCGATGCGCATCAGATCCGGCATCATATATTCACCGGCACCGGCGCAAACGGCTTTATACAGATCGCGTGGACCGTAAAAATTCTCGCCTAGCTGAACCGGCGTGTCGAGTTGCGCCGCAAGCTGTACGTACCCTGCCAGGTTGTCGTAGGCGATCGGCTCTTCGAACCAGTACAATCCCTGATGATCGAGAGCGTGGCATCGGCGAATGGCGTCGCCAAGCGAGAGGCCCTGGTTGAAATCCACCATGAGCTTGATATCGCTGCCCACCGCTTCCCGGACCTCGCGGATCGCGGCAAGATCGTCATCCAGGCGGTCTCGCCCGAGCCGCAACTTCACGCCCGTGAACGAGCCCTCCGAAACAAGCTCGCGCGCCTCCGCTGCAAAGGTCGACACGTCCGTCAGCCAAAGTCCATTGCTGTTGTACGCCGGTACCGGACCTATTGTGCCGCCAACCAATGCCGCAAGCGGTTGACCCGCCGCCTTGGCGAGCGCATCCCACATGGCCATGTCAAGGCCTGCTACCGCGATCATGGCAATGCCCTCGTAGCCGACCAGATTGAGAGAGCGCCTGTTGGCCTGAAAGCGCTCCAGCGGCGCGAGTAGGTGGTTCTGTTGCGCTTCCGCCAAATCGAGGAGCGCCGGCATCACGTAGCGAGCCGCATTTTTGAGATAAGGCTCCAGATAGCTGCGCCCAACGACACCCTCATGGGTATAGAGGTCGATCAGGATCAGCGGCCATTCCTTGAACATCCCGACCTTCGAGACGACGGGCCGCCGCAACGGCACCGATACCGCGCGAACATCGATCGATCGCAGTGTCAATTTTGCCGGCATGGCTTCGTTCTCCGCGGCGCGCGAGCGCCGTCCGATAGGTCCGTACAATCGATCTGACTGCCGAAGGCGACTGATGTAAATTCACTTGTCAGTATACCAAGTCGACGGGGGCGCCCAACATGCGACGGTCACGGCTCGAGACCAAGCGACGCATCCTCGATGCAGCCTATGGCCTGTTCTGGCGCCAGGGCTTTTTTCGTGTCGCCATGGATGACATCGCGACACGCGCAAACGTCACCAAGCGCACGCTCTATAAGCATTTCCCCAGCAAGGACGATCTCATCCAATCGGTGCTGGCGCATGCGAGCGAATTCGCGCTGAGCCGCCTGCGACAGTTCAAGCGTCCGCCCGACGCGGAAGATTTCATTGATTCCTTCTTTGGCGAGCTCTCGGACTGGGCCGCGAAGCCAAAATGGTCCGGTGGCGGTTTCACTCGTGTCGTAGTCGAACTTGCCGATCTGCGGGGCCATCCCGCGCGCTCGATCGCGCGGCAGCATAAGGCGGCAGTGGAGCGATGGCTGACCGAGGCGATCGCTGCGGCCGACATTCCGTCGGCTCAGCAACGCGCGAGAGAGATCATGCTTCTCACCGAGGGTGCGATGATTCTGATGCTTATTCACGGAGATCGAAGCTACGCTCGGGCAGCGGCTCTTGCCGCCAAGGCGTTGGTCCGGCCCGTGCGTTTGCGGCGCTCGCGGTCCTGGCGATCTTCATGACTTGCGACTTCAGCTATTGGCGCGAAGCTGCGGTACGACGACCCGCATGGGATCGTCCGCAGTTGAATGAAGAGCGGCGGTACCGCCGATTGTCATGAACCGCCGCACTTGACCCCTTTCGGACATCCGTTCGCCCGACCGCGGCCCGCAAAGGCATATCCACAGTCCCCCTTTCCCAGATTTGCCGTCATCATCTTATAAGCATAAAATGCAGACGGTCTAGATTGGGGGTATGGAGGTGACAGCCGATCGGCTTGCACCGGAAACAGGGCCTCTTGCGACATCGAACACTTTCGGCGGAGGGCCGACTGCAGAAGAGACTCTGCGTGCCACGTTTGACCTGGCCGCGGTCGGCATCGCGCATGTCGCCCCCGACGGCCGCTTCCTCCGCGTCAACCAGAAGCTCTGCGACATCTTTGGTCTAACGCGCGACCAGCTGCTGCAATACCGCTTCCAAAAGCTTACCCATCCCGACGATCTTGCTGCCGATCTGAGCCTGCTCCGCCGCTTGCTTGCCGGCGAAATCCCAACCTTCAGCATGGAAAAGCGATATGTTCGCAATGACGGCAAGCTGATCTGGGCCGATCTCTCTGTCTCACTCGCCCGAGACGACGCCGGGATGCCGTCGTACTGTATCAGCGTTGTCGTCGACATTACTGAGCGCAAGCTGGCGCAAGAGGCGCTGCGCGAGAGCGAGGCGCG
>DATJMX010000058.1 GCA_035508495.1 Candidatus Binataceae bacterium | reverse complement strand
AATCGTCTGCGCGTCACCCTTTTGCAGCCATAGAAGGCGCGCGGCGCGCCGTCTTAATGGCGGGCAGGGACGCCCACCCTACTCAATTTTTCAAACTGGAACCGACGCTCTAGCCGCGAACGCGTTCGGTAGCGAAGATGCGCCGCTCTTCCTCGGTCATCTTCTGTCGGATGCGCGAGCCATTGCCGAGATGCCGATATTCGCCGCCCTCTGAGAAATACTCTTCCCACGGTTGCGGCGTCTCCGGCTCATCGGGCGGCTTGTCGCCGATCTTCACGTTCAATACTTTCTCGACGAGGTTTGTATCGTACATCCTGACGGCATCGTAGTCCGTCAGTAGCGCGCAGACCTCGACGCAGATGTAGCATCCGATACATTCCTGGAAGCGATCCTGCACCGGCTGAACGCCGCGGCCCGGCAGTGTGCCCGCGGGCAGGTACTCGATGCATTGGACCGGGCAGAACTCCGGGCACTTGCCGCACGGAAAACACAAGTTGACGTCCATGAATGCGACTTCGCGTGGACGCTTCTTCTTGCGCCCAACCTCGTCGGGCGTTTCAGGAATGCGGTCTTCTTTGAGACGGCGCCGGATGACATCGATCGCATCGCTCATGAATTCACCTGCCTCGATATTCTTAGCCTACGGCGGACCGCATCACGACGGCAACCGCGCGGACTAATCACGCCTGATGCGCAAATAAAAAGCATTCCCGCCTGGCCGCCGAAACCGCTAGAGTCACGAGGTTCGCTTGCGTCGGAGGTGGCATGACCAAACAAGAGTCGCGCGGATGGTGGATCGTCGGCACGCTGTTCGTCTCGTGGTTCCTGGTCTGGGGCGCGGGACCCAGCACCACCTCGGTGTTCTTCCCTGCCGTGCTTAAAACCTTCGGCTGGAGCCGGGCGAAACTTTCGGCAGGATTTTCCGTCGGTGCGTTATCGGCGGGAATCGCCGCGCCGATCGTCGGATGGCTGCTCGATCGCGTCGACGCGCGCAAGGTGATGACGGCGGGTGTGGCGATCACCGTTCTCGCCTACGTGGCACTCAGCCGCATCCAGAGTTTCGGCGAGCTCGTGGCGCTCAACCTCGCGCTCGGCGTCGGCCTCTGCGCATGCACCGGAATTCCCAGCTCGCTGGTGCTGGCCAATTGGTTTCGTGAGCGGCGCGGGCTCGCGATGGGTCTTGCGCTCTCGGGCGCATCGATCGGCGGCGCGATCATGGTCGTTGTGATCAGTTATGTGATTGGCGCGCAGGGATGGCGCTTCGGCGCGATCGTCGTCGCGCTGCCGATGCTTATTGTCGTGATTCCGCTGCTGCTGACCTTTGTGCGCACGCGGCCCGACGAGCGCGCCACCCAAGTGATCGAACGCGAAGCGCCGGCGCTGACCGGCTTCGAAGTGCGGCAGGCATTTTCGACGCGTTCGCTATGGCTGGTGACGCTGCTGCAGTTCCTGGGCTCATCGGTATGGGCGGGAATCGGCCAGCACTTTGTCGCTTATCTCATCGGCATCGGATACACGCCGGTATTTTCGGCGCATATGTTGAGTATCGTGTTCCTCATCACGACGGTTGGAAACCTGCTGTCAGGTCCGGCGGCGGATCGGCTCGGCGCGCGGCGCGCGCTCGCTGTGACCTGGATTCTCGGCGCGATTTCGATGCTGGCGCTGGTGTACGCGACCCATCTCGGCGCGCTCGCAGTTCACGTCGTGCTGTCGGGAATGGTTATCGGCGCGACCGGCGTTCTGACGCCGCTCATCGTGCTCGAATCGATGGGCCTCAAGAACTACGGCGCGCTGATGGGAATCTCCGCGCTCTTCGGCACGCTCGGCTTCGCCGCCGGTCCAATCATAACGGGCAGGATCTTCGACGTGACGCACAGTTACACACTGGCGCTGTGGCTCTTCGTGATCGCGTGCACGATCTGCGTAGTCGCCGCACTCGCCTGCGTCCCCTACGAGCGCGCCCAGGAACGCCTCGCAACAACAACCGCGGCCGCGTAATTCCGCGCTCTGGAATCCCTCTCCCCGACCAGGGAGAGGTCGGCGGCGCATCGCGCCGCCGGGTGAGGGTTGACTGCGTGTGTTCGCCCTTTAAACCAGAGCCAGAGTACCCTCACCCTACCCCTCCCCCTGGTCAGGTCAGGGAGAGGGCAAAGAAAATGCTGGTCAAGGAGAGACGACAGCGTGGTCAGAGTGGACAGCCTGACAATTCGGTCGGTTCGCGACGCGGACTGGCCTGCGCTTCTGGCGCTCGCAGAAAAGTCCGTCGCCGAGATGCCGTCCGCTCCCAGCCAGCGCGAGTGGGCGTCGAATCGACGATCCTTTCCTACGGCCAACGGTGTTCAACGACAGTTCATTGCAACTGCTGACGGACAGGTCGTTGGCTACGCTGGACTGGAACATCGCGGTCAGTGGATGGAAGACGACTATCGACTCTTCGTCGTAGTGGTGCCATCGGATCGTGATTCACTCGGGATTCGACTGCTGGCCCTACTTCGTTCCGAACTGCTGCAGCTTCAGGCGCGGCGTGCGTGGTTCCTCGAGTATGAATCACTGACGCAGTTCAATTCGTGGCTCGAGTCGCAGGGCTTTATGCGAGTTGAGAGCTTCAATCTTGGCGACGGCACAAGCGTCGTCCGCATGGCGATGGACGCGCCGTTCGAGCACGGGGGTACGGTGACGTGGCCGGGCGCTAATCGCGATCGTTTACTGGGTCAGCGTTTTTCTTCAGCGCGGATGGTCGAGAACTATCTCTTTCGTCCACCTTATTCGCCCGAGGTGTTTGAAACGCTTCTGGGCTTCATCAAAGGACATCCACGGGTCGTACTCGACGCGGGGTGCGGTCCCGGAAAAATCACGCTCGGGCTGATCGACAATCTCGAACGAGCCGACGCGATCGATCCTTCGGCAGAAATGCTCCGGCTGGCGCGCAGCTTGCCCAACGGCGCCAACGCAAAGATTCGATGGATAGAATCGAAGCTGGAAGATTCGAAACTGGATCCTCCCTACGGACTGATCGTTGCCGCGCTGAGTCTGCATTGGATGGACCTCGACCAGGTTCTGCCAAAATTTGCTGCAGCACTCGCACCGGGCGCATTCCTTGCCGTGCTGGACGGCGACGCGCCGATCAACGCGCCGTGGGAACGCGACGAAACCGCCTTCTACTCGGATTTCCTGGAGAAAGTTGATGGCAAGCGCCCCTTCGGATGGAAGAACGCGCGCCAGCAGCTCGATCAACCCAAGCTCCTGCATCGCTTGTACAAACCAGTGGGCGTCAGGATCACGCAGCCGACCGAAATCTCACAAACAATCGTCGAATACCTGCGTTGTCAGCATTCGCGCGCAACGTGGTCCGAGGATCACTTGGGAAATGCGGCAACCGCAGACTTCGACGCCGGCATGGAAAAGTTGTTGAGTCGTTATGTGATCGCCGGCCATCTTCACTACGTCGTTCAAACCCGCATCGAGTGGGGCCATCTCTCCGCATGACAGGAGGGGGCAGAGGCGGCGGCTTGCGCCGCCCCTGCGTGGAGAATCCGAGGAGAAAACAGTTAACCTCGGGCGCGCTCAGCGCGCCCTGGCGTAGCAGCTAGTCCAGATGCTTGCGCAGGAAGGTCGGGATATCGAGCTTGTCGTCGCCGTCAACCAGCGAGTTCGGCTCGAGCTTCTCTGCGTCGGCATCATCAGCCGCGGCTTCACCGCGGCGGCGGAACGCCGGAATATCCAGCGTGCTGTCGTCGACGATCATTCCCATCTTGCGCACCGGGCGCGATCCCGGGAACGGCTTGATCTGCGCCGAGGGCGCCGGCGTCGCAACCGGCTGCGGCATCGGCGGCTCGAGCGAATGCATCGGCATCGGCACCTGATGCTGCACGGGCGCCATCGCCTCGGAGGCATCGACGGGCCGCGTCGCCGACGCGGAGATCACGGTCGTGATTGGCGCGCCTGAGCCCGAGTAGCGCGACGTGCCCTTATCGAGATCGCCGAAGCCGGTCGCGATCACAGTGACGCGAATCTCATCGCTGATCTTGTCGTCGATCACGGCGCCGAAAATGATGTTGGCGTCTTCGTGCGCCTCTTCCTGGATGAGGCTCGCCGCTTCGTTGACTTCGTAGAGCGAGAGATCCGGTCCGCCGGTGACGTTGATCAGGAGGCCGCGTGCGCCCTTGATCGAAACGTCTTCGAGCAGCGGGCTCGAGATCGCGCGCTGCGCCGCTTCGACCGCGCGGTTCTCGCCGATCGCCGTCGCCGCGCCCATCATCGCCATGCCCATCTCGGCCATGATCGAGCGCACGTCGGCGAAGTCGAGGTTGATAAGGCCGTGCACCGTCACCAGCTCGGAGATTCCCTTGACCGCCTGGAGCAGCACGTCGTCGGCCTTCTGGAACGATTCCTTGAGCGAGGTATTGCGGCTCGCGACCGAGAGCAACCGTTGGTTAGGAATTGTAATCAGAGTGTCGCAAGCCTTTTTCAGCTCGCGCAGACCTTCTTCGGCCTGGGCCATCTTGCGGCGGCCTTCGAACTGGAACGGCTTGGTGACGACGCCGACCGTGAGCGCACCGACCTCGCGCGCGATACGGCCGATAACCGGCGCAGAGCCGGTGCCGGTGCCGCCGCCCATGCCGGCCGTGACGAACACCATCTCGGCGTCGGCGAGCACTTCGCGGATGCGCTCTTCGTCTTCGAGCGCCGCCTTGCGCCCGATATCGGGCATGCCGCCGCTGCCGCGCCCGCGCGTCAGGTTCTCGCCGATCTGCAGCCGGATCGGCGCGTGATTATTTTGCAGCGCCTGGATATCGGTATTCGCCGCGATAAACTCGACGTTGCGGATACCGACGGTAATCATGTGGTTGACCGCGTTGCCGCCGCATCCGCCCGCGCCGATAACTTTGATCCGCGCTCCCGGATCGGGGTTACTGACCAACTCAATCATCTCAGATCCTCCTCCGCCCACTCCTGGCAATTCCAATTGCCCAGCTAGTTCCCGATGGCCGCGCTGCCTCAAAAGAAGTCCCTCACCCAGTCGCTCAAGCGGGCGCGGAGCCGGCCGATTTTGCCGAACCGCGCGATCCCGTTGCTCACGATACGGCCGCCGCCATTTTGGTAGAGCAGGAGGCCGGCCACCGTCGTGTACATGGGTTTCATCAACTCCTCGGGCATCCCTTTCAGGTTGATCGGCAGTCCGCGCCGCACCGGCAAACCGAACACCCGTTCGGCCAGCTCCTGCGTGCCTTCGAGCAACGACGTGCCTCCGACCAGCACGACCCCCGAAGCCAGACTGTCCGCCACACCCGAGCGCATCAGCTCGCGCTGGACCATCGAGAAAATTTCTTCCATCCGCGGCTCGATTATCTCGCCGAGGATTCGCCGGGCGATGATACGGGGCTCTCGCCCGCCGACGCCCGGCACCTGAACCATTTCATCGCGGCGAACGATCAAATTCGTCGCCACGCCGTAACTGATTTTGAGCCGCTCCGCATCCGAGATCGGCGTGCGCAGTCCGGCGGCCACGTCGCTCGTCAGATGATTGCCGCCGAGCGGCAGCACCGCGGTATGCATCACGGCGCCACCATGAAACACGACGATATCGGTCGTGCCGCCGCCGATATCGATCAGCGCGACGCCGAGCTCGCGCTCTTCTGGAAACAGCGCCGCCTCAGCCGAGGCCAGCGGCTCGAAGACCATCTCGGCCGGCGTCACGCCCGCGCGCTCGCAGCACTTGTTGAGGTTCTGTCCGTAGCTCTGCGCGGCCGTGACGATATGAATCCGGGCCTCGAGCCGCACGCCCGCCATCCCGATCGGCTCGCGCACACCTTCCTGGTCGTCGACGGCAAATTGCTGCGGCAGGATGTGCAGCACCTGCCGATCGAGCGGAATCGCAACCGCGCGTGCCGCATCGATCACGCGATCGACATCGCGCGCGCCGACTTCGCCGCCGCGCACCGCGACGATTCCGTGGCTGTTGAGCCCTCGGATATGCGGCCCCGCAACGCCCGCCACCGCGGCGCCAATTCGCACGCCGGAGCTTTTCTCCGCCTCCTCGATCGCGGCGCGGATCGCGTCGACCGTCGCCTCGATATTCACGACCACGCCCTTGCGCAGTCCGCTGCACGGCGCGACGCCGTGTCCCAGCACGGCGAGCGAGCCGTCACTCAATGACTCGCCGACGAGCGCGCAGACCTTGCTCGTACCGATATCGAGGCCGGTCAGGAGGTTTCGCATCGCTACTGCCTCCTCACTTTCGGACGCGTCCGCGATAAACTCGCAGTCACTTTCGGGGTCGCCTTTTTCACTCCGACGGTCGCGCCGCGCAGCCGCACCACCGCTTCGCCTGGCGTCGTCAGATCGAGCGCCGCGACCAGTTGCTGCTGACCGTCAAGGCGCTTCATCACCTGCTGCGCGCGATCGAGCTCGTGTGGAACGTCGTTGAGATCGATCGTGAGCTCGGTGCGCGCGCGTTCCAGACACAGCGTCGCCGTGCCGTCGTTGTTCACGCGCATCTCGGATATAAGCTGCGCGAGCGTGGTCTCGGCGCGCACCAGCACGGCGGCATCCTCGAGCAGATCGTTGCCGGTGGCATCGTCAGCGACGCCGCTCACGATCGGCAGATCGCCTTGCTCGCGCAGCGCAATCGGTCCGCGCAGCGCGCCGTTGTCGGTGAGCGAATAAAAATCGTCGCCGCGTTTTACGATCGCGATAGGCGGGCCACTCTGGTCCATTTCAGGCACGGTCACGCGATGCGTCACCTGCTGGATCGCGTCTTTGAAGAACGTCGAACGATCGAGCCATCCGGCAACCGAAGTGGAACCGCCCTCGAGCGAAGCGCGTGCGGGTCCAAGCGTGTCGGCGATCGAGCCGGTGAGGCCTGCAAGCGAATCGTTGGCGCGCATGATGATCGCGTGCCCCGCCGTGCTGAAGCCGGCCATCGCACCCATCGCGAAGAAGGCGCAAATCACCATCCCCGCCGTGCGCGGATGCCATCCGGTCTTTTCTCCACTCCGCCTCGCCACCCCGCCTCCGAAAACCGTCAGCTACCAGTCGCCGACGAGCTTGACCTCTGGCTCGAGCCAGACGCCGCTCTGTTCCTTAACTTTGTTCCTCGCCATCTCGATCAGCGCCCGCACCTCAGCGGCCCGCGCCTCTCCAAGATTGACGATGAAATTGGCGTGCTTGTCCGAGAACGCCGCGTCGCCGACGCGCGTGCCCTTGAGTCCCGCGCCTTCGAGCAATTTGCCCGCAAACGTCCCCGGCGGATTCTTGAAAATCGAGCCCGCATTGGGAACGTTGCGCGGCTGGCGCGCTTCGCGCCTGGCATGCAGATCGGCAACGCGCGCGCGCAGATGCTCGCGATTGCCCGGCTGCAACTCGAAGTCGACACGCGTAATCACGAAGTTCTGCGGCAGCTCGGTGCGCCGATAGGCGAACTTCACTTCGTCCTTCGTCAGCGCCCGCAGCTCGCCCGCTTCGGTCACGCCATGCACGAGAGTCACGACCCGCGCGATCTCGCCGCCGAACGCACCCGCATTCATGACCAGGCCGCCGCCGACCGTGCCCGGGATTCCCTCGCCGAACTCGAGCCCTTCAAGGCCCATCTCGACCGCGCCCTTCACCAGCGTGCCGAACTGCGCCGCGGCACCCGCGTAAATTCGATTGCCCTCGATAACGATCCTTCTGAGACCCTCGCCGAGATGAACGACGAGCCCGCGCATCCCGCGATCGCTGATAAGCAGATTCGTTCCCGCGCCGAGGCAAAAGCAGGGCGCATTGGCGCTCCAGGCCGCGGCTTTCGCGGCGCTCAACTCGTCCTCGCTCTCGACAACGAGGAACAGGTCGGCGGGGCCGCCGATGCGAAACGACGTCCACTCGCTGAGCGGCGCGCCGATCCTGAGGCGGTCGCCGAAGCGCGCGCGCAGGTTTTGCTCAAGCCCGCTCATGCGCCTCCTCGCCCAAGGCCGCGAGTATCGCGGGTCCAAGCTTGTTTATATCGCCTGCGCCGAGCGTCGCGATCACGTCGCCCTCGCGCGAGGCCTGCGCGACCGCCGCGGCGGGATCGTCGGCGCCGACATAATGAACGTCGATATGACCGCGCGCGCGAATCGATTCGTACAGCCGGCGCGACGAGACATTTTCGATCGGCTCCTCGCCAGCGGAATAAATGTCGAGCAGCAAAAGCACGTCGGCGTCATCAAACGCCGTCAAGAATTCATCGAACAAATCGCGCATCCGCGTGTAGCGATGCGGCTGAAATACGGCCACGACGCGCCTGCGGAACGCCGCTCGCACAGCAGCCAGCGTCGCGCGGACCTCGGCCGGATGATGCGCGTAGTCGTCGATCACGATTCTTCCACGCGCCTCGCCCTTGATCTCCATGCGCCGTCCGATACCGCCGAACTTGCCGAGCGCTTTCGCCGCGGTGTCGAAGTCGATCCCGATTTGCATCGCCACCGCGATCGCAGCCAGCGAGTTGAGCGCGACGTGCACGCCTGGCATCGGAATCGTCACCGTTCCAAGTTGCTCGCCTTTCAGAATGACGTCAAAGCGCGTCGACAGGCCGTCGATCACGATTCGCTCGGCGCGCAGGTCGGCATCGGGGGCGACGCCGTAGGTGACTATCGGTTTACGGACGTTCGCGAGCAGTCCGCGCACGTTGACGCTGTCGATTCCGAGCACAGCGACGCCATAGAACGGCACGCGATTGATGAAACTCAGAAACGCCTCGCGCACGCGATCCATGTTGCCGTAGTGATCGAGATGCTCAGGATCGATATTCGTGACGATCGCGATCGTCGGCAGCAGGAGCAGAAACGACGCGTCGCTCTCGTCGGCCTCGGCAACCATGAAGTCGCCATGCCCGAGGCGCACGTTGCTGCCGGTGTTGCGGATGTTCCCGCCGACCACGACGGTCGGATCGATACCCGCCTCTTCCATGATGAGGCCGACGAGACCGGTCGTCGTCGTCTTGCCATGCGTTCCCGCGACCGCGACGCCAAGCTTCGCCATTCGCAGCAGCTCGCCGAGCATCTCGGCGCGAGCGACGACGGGAACCTTAAGCTCGCGAGCGCGCACTACTTCAGGATTCGAAAATTTTACCGCCGATGAGATCACGACCGCATCGAGACCTTCGCCGAGATGCGCCGGATGATGCCCCTGCTCGATCGTCGCGCCGAGCGAGGCGAGCCGCGCCGTGGTCGCGCTCTCTTTCATGTCGCATCCGCTGACGCGCATGCCGAGCCGGATGCATAGCTCGGCGATCCCGCTCATGCCGGCGCCGCCGATGCCGATGAAATGCACGCGGCGTTGTCGCGTCAGCAATCCGTTGGGATGAAGCTCGTTCACGCCGCCTGCTCCATTCCCACGAGGTCGAAGCAAACGCGCGCAACACGGCGTGACGCATCGGGGTAAACTCCCTGATGCGCTTTCTGGCCGATCTCAACAAGATGTGAGCGATCCTGCAGCATCGTCCCGATTTCGCGTGCGAGGTTGTCCGCTAGTTTAGCGTCGTCGAGGACTATTGTCGCGCCGCCCAGGCGCTCGATTACGCGCGCGTTGTGCAGCTGCTGCATGTCCTTGTGAAACGGATACGGGACGAAGATCGCGGGGCGGGCCGAGAGCGCGATATCGGTGACGGTCATCGCACCAGCGCGAGCGATGACCAGGTCGGCGCGTTCGAGCGCCGCTGGAATGTCGTCGATAAAAGCGACGACCTCTGCCCTGACCGGCAGATCGCTGTACCCCTGCCTCACCAACACCTCATCCGCCTCCCCAGTCTGATGGACGACGTGCAGATTTATAACACTTTTTGCACAGATTTTGAAAGCGTTAACAACGCCTAAATTCAGGCGATGCGCGCCGGTAGAGCCGCCTAAAACAAGGATTTGGGTTTTATCGTCCATCGTTCGAGGCCCTGACCGATACTCGAATCGAACCGGGTTTCCGGTCACCTCGACCTTGCCGATGCTGAAATATGCGGCAGTCTCGCGAAAGCCGACGCAAATCTTTTTCGCGAAGCGCCACAGGATTTTGTTCGACAGTCCGGGAATCGTGTTTTGCTCCATTAGCACCAGCGGAATTCGCGCCAGAATCGCCGCAACGCCGACGGGTGCAGATGCGTACCCGCCCGCGCCGACGATCAGGTCGGGACGCTCGCGCGCGACCAGCGCGCGTGCAAGTCCGATCGCGCGCACGAACTCGATCGCGGCGCGCACACGTCCCGTCGCTCCGTGACCGCGAATTCCGTGAACGTCGAACAGTTCGAAGCGGTAGCCGCTCTTCGGCAGCCACCTGGCTTCCATTCCTGAGCTCGTGCCAACGAAAAGCACATCAGAGTCGGGATGCTCGCGCTTGATTTCCTCGCCGAGCGCGACGGCGGGGAACAAATGTCCGCCAGTGCCGCCGCCCGCGATAATGAACTTCATCTGACTGCCGGCCGCCTTCCTAACGCGAGCAACGCGCCGAGCGCCGCCATCGCCATCACGATTGCAGTGCCGCCGTAGCTGAGAAAAGGAAGCGGCAGGCCCTTGGTCGGGATCATGCCGATCACGACCGCCATATTGATCAACGCCTGCAATGAAAGCAGCGCCGTAAGTCCAACTGCGAGAAGGCTCGCGAACGGATCGGGCTCGTCGTGCGCGATCTTCATTCCGCGGAACATGATCACCAGGAAGAGCCCGATCACGAGGCCGGTTCCGACGAGGCCAAACTCTTCGCCAATCACGGCAAACATAAAGTCAGTATGCGCCGCAGGCAGGTAGAACATCTTCTGCCGTCCCGCGCCGAGGCCGACGCCCCATTTGCCGCCCTCGCCCAGTGCGATGAACGATTGCGTCAACTGAAACCCCGCGCCGCGCGCCGTATGCCACGGATCCATGAAGGTGGTGAGCCGCTTCATGCGATACGATTTTGAGACCGCCTGCATGACAAGCACTGCGAGTGCGCCGCTGCCGGCGATGCCGAGATGCAAGAGGCTTGCGCCTGCGGCGAAGAGCATCGCGAACAGCACCAGCGCGATCATCACGGTGTTGCCGAAGTCAGGCTGCTTCAGCACCAGCAGCGCGATCGGCGCGACGATGATGAACACGGGCAGTGGGCCGCGGGTGAAACTTTTCATGCGCTCGCCGCGGCCGCTCAGATATTCGGCGAGGAAAAAGACCAGCGCGATTTTGATGAACTCCGACGGCTCGAGCACTATCGGCCCGAGATGGAACCATCGGCGGGCGCCGCCGCGCACCTGCCCGAGTCCGGGAATCCACAAGCAGACAAGGAGCACCGCCGAAAGAATCGCGAGCGGCATCACGATCTTGCGCAGCCCATAAACCGAGAACTGCGAGAGCACGAACAGCACGCCGAACCCGGCTGCGACGTGCACGAGTTGAAGTTTGAAGAAATGAAAACTGTCGCCGGTTTTCTCGATACCGAGGAAATAGGTGGTGTTCAGCACCATCAGGAGGCCGAGGATGACGAGCGCCGCCGCCGGCACCCACAGCCACGGATCGGGGCGGCGCGAGCCTACGGTCTCAAAGCGCGCGAACCAGTTCTTCAAATACTTTGCCACGATGTGCGTAGTCCTTGAACTGATCGAAGCTCGAACATGCGGGCGACATTAACACCGAGTCACCAGGGCGGGCCGCGCGCGCGGCTTGGTTGACGGCATCCTTGAGCGTGGGCACGACCGCGATCTCGGTCGCACCTGCAAGCGCATCGCGCATCTTGTCGCGCGCGGCGCCGTTGAAAATCGCGAGCCTGACTTTTTCGCCGAGGGGCGCGCGCAGCGGCGAATAATCCCCGCCCTTATCTACCCCGCCGGCGATCAGGATTATCGGCGCGGGTGTCGCGTCGAGCGCTTCGACGACGGCGCCGACATTGGTGCCCTTGGAATCGTCGATCCAGCGCACGCCGTTCTTCTCGTGCACGAGTTGAATGCGATGCGCGAGGCCTTTGAACTCCGACAACGCGTGTTCGATGACGTGCGGCTCGACACCCATCGCTAAGGCCGCGCCGGCGGCGGCCATCGCGTTTGCGATATTGTGGCGGCCGGTCAAATGAAAGCCGTCGAGATTTATCTGCCCGTGATGGCTCCCGAAGTCGAAGACGATCGCGCGTTCGACCGGCCAGAGGGCGGAGCGAAACTCGGGCTTGCTCATTCCGAACGTGACTACGTGTGAGCGGACCTCACGCGCGAGCTTGAAGACGTTGGGATCGTCGCGATTCAGGATCGCAAAGTCGCGCGCATCCTGGTTCTCGAAGATCCGCGCCTTGGCGCGGCCGTAGTCTTCGAGTCCGTCGTAACGATCGAAATGATCGTCAGTCAGGTTCAGATGAATCGCGACGCGCGGATGGAATCGGTCGACCGTTTCGAGCTGGAAGCTCGAGACCTCGGCCACGACGACGCCGTAGTCGGCGCCGACCGCGTCGACGAGCGGCGTGCCGAGGTTGCCGCCGACGAACGTGCGGCGTCCCGCGGCCTTCATGATCTCGCCGAGCATTACCGTGACGGTACTCTTGCCGTTGGTGCCGGTGATCGCCGCGATCGGAGCCTTGATGAAACGGCACGCGAGCTCGATCTCGCCGATCACGGAGATGCCGCGCGCCGCCGCGCCCGCGAGCAACTTCGAATCGCGCGGCACACCGGGGCTGGCGATCACGAGGTCAACGCCGTCGAGCCACGAATCGCTCTCGGCGCCGAGATGAACTTCGCCGGTGGGAAGATTCGCGCGATCGAGATTCGGGTTGCTGTCGGTCAGCACGAGATGAGCGCCGCGAGCTGCGACGAAGCGCGCCGCGTCGCGGCCGCTCACGCCCAGTCCCACGATCATCACGCGCTTTCCCGACAGTTCCATCTATTCCATCTATCGAATCTTGAGCGTGCTGAGCGCGACCAGTCCGCACACGATCGAAATGATCCAGAACCTCACGACTACGACGGTCTCGGGCCATCCGCTGAGTTCAAAGTGATGATGAATGGGAGCCATCTTGAAGAAGCGCTTGCCGCCGGTGAATTTGAAGTAGTAGCGCTGGATCAGCACCGATACCGTTTCGAGCACGAACACACCGCCCGCGATCACGAGCGCCAGCTCCTGCTTGGCGAGCACGGCGACCATGCCGAGCGCGGCGCCGAGCGCCAGCGCGCCCACGTCGCCCATCATCATCGAGGCCGGATACGCGTTGAACCAGAGGAAGCCGAGCGACGCCGCGATCAGCGCCGAGCAGAAAATCGAAATTTCACCGGCGCCGGGTACGTGCTGAATCTGCAGGTAAGCGGCCAGCTTGAAGTTGCCCGCGGTCCACGAAAAAACCAGGTAGCAGAATGCGACTGTCATCACCGGGCCGATCGCCAGACCGTCGAGTCCGTCAGTCAGGTTGACAGCGTGTGACGATCCCACGATGACGAGCATCGCGAACGGGATGTATAGCCACACGTGCAGATTGGGATTGACGTTCTTGAGGAACGGCACCGTCAGATGGGTATCGAAACCAAGTCCCCAGAAGAGCCAGGTCGCCGCGATAAACGCGCACGAGAATGTCGCGATCATCTTTACGCGCTCGCTGAGCCCGTTGCCCTTGCCGCGCGTCAGCTTCAGATAGTCGTCGGCGAACCCGATCGCACCGAAACTCACGGTAACGAAGATCGCAAGCCAGACATAAGGATTCGTGATGTTGGCGAGGAGCAGCGTCGCGAACAGCGCCGACGCGCAGATCATCAATCCGCCCATCGTCGGAGTGCCGGCTTTCTTCTGATGCGCCGCGGGAACGACTTCGCGGATCGTCTGCCCGATGTGCATCGCGCGGAAGCGATCGATCAGCACCGGGCCGAGCACGAGCGACATCGCAAACGATGTCAGCCCCGCCAGCACCGAGCGGAAGGTCTCGTAGCGCAGGACGTTGAGTCCCACGTGCAAGGTGTGCAGCGGATAGAGCAGAAGATAGAGCATGACGATCGCGCCGAGCGCGATGCTCTCAAATTTGCCTACGTGCCATCGCGTCCGCAACTTCTCGGACGACGGTGCGATCGTCGAACTGGAGTACTCGGCTTCCGACGAGCTGATAATCCTCATGCCCCTTCCCCGCCACGATTACCGCGTCGCCCGGCCTGGCTGCTTCCAGAGCCAGGCGGATCGCGCTTCTGCGGTCGGGCTCGACGAGATAACCGCGCTCCCCCGAGCGCGCATCGCCAAGCCGCGACAAGTTTGACGCCACCAACCCCTGCTCGACTTCCGCGATTATACTCAGCGGATCTTCAGTGCGCGGATTGTCGGAGGTGAGCACGGGCAGGTCAGCAATTCGGCCGGCGATCTCACCCATAATCGGACGCTTGCCCCGATCGCGATCGCCGCCGCATCCGAAGACGCATATGACACGGCCTTTGCAGAGGCCGCGCAGCGTCTTCAGCACCGCTTCGAGCGCGTCGGGCTTATGGGCGTAATCGACCAGCACCGTCACACCCGGTGTGGCCGGCACAGCCTCCATTCTGCCGGGGGCCCCTGGGCATCGCCGCACACCTTCCGCCACCGCCGCCGTTTCGATGCCCAGGGCCACCGACAGAGCGGAGGCGCCGAGGACATTGAGCAGATTGATCTCGCCGACCAGCGGCGAGGTGATTTCGATTTTCTTGCCGAGTACAGAAATCGTCGCGCGGATTCCGTCGAGCCCGGCCGAGTAACTCTCGGGATGTGCATCGAGCGCGCGATCGAGGCCGAAGCTCACCTTGTGCGTCTTCACTGCGGCTAGAATCCGCTTGCCGTAGGGATCGTCACCGCGCACGACCGCGATCGGATCGGCGCTCAGGCTTCGTGGCAGGATCTCGGTGAAGAGCCGGAGCTTCGCCTGGAAGTAGTTTTCCATCGTGCCGTGATCATCCAAGTGATCGCGGCCAAGGTTGGTGAAACCACAGGCGCGGAAATTAAGTTCCTCGACTCGCCCGCCTGCGATTCCCATCGAAGAGACTTCGGCGGCGACGTGGCGGATTCCCTCGCGCTCCATCGCGGCGAGCGAGGACTCGAAATCGATCGATTCGGGCGTGGTGAGGCCGTGATAGAGCGTCTTGCCGCGCGCGAAGATCCCGATCGTGCCGATTATTCCGGCCGGCATGCCCGCGGCCTCCAAGATCGAAGCCAGGATATAAGTGGTCGTCGTTTTGCCCGCCGTGCCGGTTACTCCCACCAGCTCGAGGCGGCGGCTCGGCGCATTGTAGAAGCGCGAGGCGACCGCGCCCATCAGAAGGCGCGGCCGCTCGCACTCCACCAAGATCATCGCGGGGCGCGCGGTTTCCTCATCCCATCCACTCACCACCGCCGCCGACGCCCCGCGTCTGAATGCGTCCTCTACGTTTGCCCGCGCACGCGACAGATCGCGCGCGGTCGAGAAGAACAGATCTCCGCGACCAACCTTTCGCGAGTCATACGCAAGACCCGAAATCTCCACATCCGTGCCCCCCACGATCCGCCCCACATCCAGGCCTTCGAGCAGTTCACCTAGTTTCACCGCCCTCCCCTGGAGTTCATTGCTACGTGGATCAGCCTGCCGGCTTTGCGCTCCGGCAGCGCATCGGTACTCGAGGCCAGCTCGAGCTTGATCGTCGAATGGTTGAGCGGCGCGCCGGGCGCAGGCTCTTGCGATACAACGTAGCCGCTGCCCTGGAGCTCGACCGTCACGCGCAAGCGCTTGGCCGCATCGATCGCGCGTCTGAGGCTCATGCCGGAAAAATCAGGCGTCTGCGAAACAAGCTTTTTGCCGGTAAGCACTGGAATGAAGTCGTCGCTATCGGACATCGCGAGCACGCCGCGCCGCGTCTTCTGCGGATGCAGGAGCTTGGTTGGAATGATGCTCGCTTCTTCATAATCGGGAGTCGGCGGCGTGATGCCAAGATCGCGCACCGCGCCCGACGCGATCTGGCTGAAGACGGGCGCCGCGACGAGTCCGCCGAAGTGGCCGTGGCCGACATCATATAGCACGACCAGGATCAGCAGCCGCGGATCGTCGGCGGGCAGAAATCCGACGAACGAGCTGACATGACGATTCTGGAAGTAAGTTCCGTTTTCGGGATTCACCATTTGCGCCGTGCCGGTCTTGCCCGCGACCAGGAATCCGTCGACCTGGGCCTTGTGCCCGGTGCCGTCCGGACCATTGACGACATTGCGCAGGAGCAGATTCATCTGATGCGCGACGTCGGGCGAGATCGCGCGGCGCACGATCTGCGGCGGATGCTCCAGCACTTCGCCGCCGTCGGCATCGAACGCCGCGCGCACGATATGCGGGCGAACGATATTGCCGCCGTTGGCGATCGCCGCGTACGCGACCGCAAGCTGCATCGGTGTCACCGCGACGCCCTGGCCGAAGCCGTGATTGGCGAGATCGATCTGACGCCAGCCCTTGGGCTTGTTGAGCAGGCCCGCCGCTTCGCCGGGCAGATCGATCCCGGTGCGCTGGCCGAGGCCGAAGGCGCGCAGACCCTCATAGAAACGCTCGGAACCGAGCGAGAGCGCGATTTTCGCCGCGCCGATATTCGACGAGACTTCGATGATGCCGCCAAGGTCGAGGTATCCGTGCGGCGAGTCGTCATGGATCGTGCGCCGATCGACGGTCCAGCGGCCACCCTCGCAATAGATTTGCTTGTTGGGCGTAATCACACCGTCGGCGAGCGCGATCGAGGCGAGTATACCCTTCATCGTCGAGCCCGGCTCGAACGCATCCTGCACCGCGGCGTTATGCAGCCGGTCGTGGATATTGTTCGGATCGGCGTTAACGTTCGCCATCGCGATCACGGCGCCGGTAAACGGATCGAGCACGATCGCCGCGCCATGCTTGGCGCCGCTTTGCTGCACTTCGTTCGCCAGCTCCGATTCCGCAAGCGACTGGATCGACGAATCGATCGTGAGCTCGAGCCGTGCCCCCGGCTCTGGCGCCTTGAGCGCCAGCGGCGTGTCGAGAATCGGCTTGCCAAGCGCGTCGTGATAGACGTGCAGCGCGACCTGTTCGCCGCGCACCTGCCTGTCGTACTCGAGCTCCAACCCGGAGAGCCCCTGACCGTCCATCCCAGCCAACCCCACCACCGACGCGGCCAGGTTGCTCTCCGGGTAGAAGCGCTTGTACTCGCTCAGCGTGCCGACGCCTTCGATTCCGAGCGCCTCGACCGCCTGCGCCTTCTCGGGCGCGATACGACGCGCCAGCCACACGAACGGCGCGGGCTTGTGAATTTCATTTTCGAGCTGCGCGGGCGTCAGGCCAATCGCAGCCGCGAGCTTGGCGCGTTCAGCATCCGTCGAGTTTTCGAGGAGCTGCTTCGGGTGCGCATAGACCGAGCGCGTGTCGGCCGACAGCGCGAACGGCGCGCCGTTGCGATCGACGATCGGACCGCGCGCGGCTGCTAACTTCTCGTCCTCGGTATGCTCACTGTTGGCGAGCGAATCGAGCCGCGAGCCGTCGAATGCGACCAGCGCGACCAGGCGCAGCATCGCCAGCGCGAAGAGCCCGGCGAGGGCGAAGGTCAGCGCACCCACGCGGGCGCGGCGCTGTTTGGCCGCGACGTTCACGGCACCATCACGATCTGCCCGCGGGTTGGCGGAGCGAGATTGTATTTGGCGGCGAGCGTGCGCAGCCGCTCATGCGAGCTCAGTTGCGCCTCGGTCATCCACAAGTAGCGATTTTCGTCTTCGAGTTTTGCGTTCTCCGCGCGCAGCGCCGAGATGCGGTAGCCCTCGCGCGTCGCTTCGAGGCGAACCATCAGCGTCGTGAAGCCAACGATCGCGATCAGCCCGCACAGAACCGCGGGCACCGCCTTCGAGGGCGGCTTGGCCGGCCGCTTGCGCGCGCTCATGACGCGTTCCTTTCGAGGCATCGCAGCCGGGCGCTGCGGGCGCGCGGATTCGCGGCGGTCTCGGACGCTGAAGGCTTCATCACCTTGGTGGTGACGCGGGCGAAGTTGCCGTCGGAGCTGAGCTCGCGAAAACGCTCCTTCACCGGGCGATCCTCGAGCGAGTGATACGAAATGATCACCAGCCTGCCGCGCGGCACGAGCATCTCAGGCGCCTCGCGCAGAAATCGCGCCAGCCTTTCCATCTCGTGATTCACCGCGATACGCAGCGCCTGGAAAGTGCGGGTCGCAGGATGCACGCCGCCGCGGCGCTGCGGCCCGAGCGCGCGCTCGACCAGGGCGCGCAATTCGCCCGTGGTCTCGATACGGCGGCGTCGACGGGCCTCCACGATCGTCTTGGCGATCCGCCTGGAGGCCCGCTCTTCGCCGTAGGTGTAGATGATCCGCGCCAACTCCGCCTCCGCTTCCTCATTGACCACGTCGTAGGCACGCATGCCCTGCGACTGGTCCATCCTCATGTCGAGCGGACCATCCGACCTGAAACTGAACCCGCGCTCGGCATCGTCGAGCGCGAAACTGCTCATCCCCAAATCCGCGAGGATCGCATCAGCCGCGGGAAAGCCGGCCTCGCGCATGATCGCGGCGATATCGCCGAAGTCGCCGTGGCGCAGCGTCGCACGATCGCCGAACGGCGCGAGCCGTTCGCGGGCCGCTTCGAGCGCGCTCTCATCGCGATCGATCCCGAGCAGACGCGCGCGTGTGCGCGCGAGCATCGCCTCGGCGTGCCCGCCCATGCCGAGCGTCACATCAACGATAGCGAGCGGGCCGTGTGCGCAAAGCAAATCGCACACCTCCCCAACCATCACCGGCACATGCTTCCGGCCCGCTCCTTCGTCGTTTCTCACTGCCAGCGCCATCGCCCGTCAAATCCCAAGCTTCGCGTAGAACTGCGGATCTTTCATCTTCTCTTCGTTCGCGGTGCGCATGCGCTCGAAGAATTCCTTGTTCCAGAGCTGAAAATGATCGCGGCGGGCCGAGAACACCACGTCGCGCTCGAGCTTGGCGTGATTGCGCAACACCTCGGGAATCAAGATGCGCCCCTGGCGATCGACGGGGACTTCAAACGCGCCCCCGATATAAAAAGTCTCAAACGCCTGCATGTCTGGATCGAAGCTCGCCTTCTCGCGTACCTTGGTGAGCAAGGTTTCCCAGTTCGAGGGAGGATAAACCTCAAGGCAGGCTTCGCGATCGAAATAGAAGTTGGTGACGTAGAGGCTATCGTGGCCTTCGCGCGTGAGGATATCGCGGAAACGAGCCGGGATAGCGACTCGGCCCTTATCATCAATCGCATGTTCGTACCGCCCGTTGAACACCGCGACTCCTCCATTACGCCCCACAATCTCCCACTCTCAACCACCAAGGTCAAGGAGAATGCGTCGCGTTACAAAAAAAAACATCACTAGACCCAAGTTATGTATGCGAAAAAAAGGCGAAAACAGGATCCGATCCTAATACTCAGTAGGTGCTCTCCATTCCGGCCCCATACCGAAGAATCTTCCTATCTTCAGGGATTATTGGCTTGACAGCAGCGCCCGTCATTGGCGAAACTCGCGCCGATTCTCGCTTTCTACACTTCATAACTTAAATCGCCTCGGAATCGCGGCGGAGGAAGGATAGACGATGACAGGAAGTAGTTGGCTGCGGAGCGCCGCAGTCGCGACAGCGGGCGCGGTCGCGATCGTGCTGGTGATGAGCCCCGCCGCTCATTCAAGAGGTAAGAAGAAGGCCAAGGAGACGCCGACCCCCACGGCGACACTGACGCCGACGGCGACGCCCACACCTGAGCAGAAAGTATGGAATTTCGATTCCGATAAGGCCGGCAACGTGGCACAGGGATGGAAGGCGATCGAGGGCGACTGGACGGTGATTCCCGATCCGAGCGCGCCGAGCCAGCCTAATACGTTCGGCATCGAAGCCGGGAGCCTCGTGTCATCGCTGACGCATGCGCTGGAGTACTATCCAATCGCGATCTTTGACGATCCCAAGGAATATGGCGATCTCACCCTGGAAGCTTCGTTCAAGTCGGTGGGTGGCCGCTTCGATTGCTCAGGCGGTCTGATTTTCCGGTACGTCGATGCTTCGAACTACTACGTATTGTCCGCAGGATGCCCGAGTGACTATTTCGCGATTTCGCGCGTGACGGCGGGCAAGCTCGAAGTCCTGAAGCAGCAGGTGGTTCCGACCGACAAGGACACCTGGTACAAGCTCAAGGTGATCGCGCAGGGCGGCCATTTCACGGCCTACGACAACGACAAAATGGTCTTCGACATCGACGACTCGAAGATCGCCAAGGGCAAGATCGGACTGTGGACCCGCGATGATTCCCAAGCGCGCTTTGATAACGTGACGCTCACGATCATGGACAACTTCGAAGCTGCAAGTCCCTCCGGCGAGGCATCGGCCTCAGCGCCGGCGCTTCCGCCACCTCCATGACCTGAACCCGGAACCTGAAAAGGGCGGAGCACCTTGCATAGAAGGGCTCCGCCCTTTAATGTTTGAACTGATGGAAAATCAGCAGCCAGAGGCGCCGCTCCAGATCAATGAACTTCGCGGGTTCGAGTTCGTGCTCGAGATGTTCCGCGGCATAGGTGCGCTCCTTGGGATGGGAATTCTCTGGGCTCTCGAGATCGTTCGTAACCGGTATTTTCGGCTGCTCGATCGGCTCAATTTCCGGCCGCGCCGCAAGCGCGCCAGTGCCTTCCCGCCCGGACCTAAGCAAAAGCGCGCCGCCTAGGCTCGCATCTCACTTAAACCGACTATTTGGATCGCGAGCGTGGCGACGCATTGGCGCGTGTGAGCTTGCCGGTTCAACGATCGAGATCGGTTGGCGCGGCGGCTGCGCCGCACCGAGATTATCGTCGAGCAGTTGCGCCAGGTAGCGCGCGAGCCGCTCGTCGAGCACTTGCACGAGAGCGTCGGTCTGCGATGCCTGGATAATCTTGAGCACCCCTTCGAGCCGGCGCCCCGTGTCGTGCTCGCGAATCAGCGCGGCGATCACGCTCTGCGAAAGCGCGGCTAGCTTGGAGTTGATCGCGCGCCGCAGGCGATCCAGCAAATCGCTAAGCGCCTGGCGCGGCGGCTCAGTGCCGAGCGTGAACGAACATCCGGGGCAGCGCGGCATCGTCTCAGGCGCGAGCGGTCCGTCGAAGTCGCAGCGCCGAACGCGAGTGGCGACCAGCTTCACCGCGGCGTCGAGCTCCGCCGATACGGGCGGACCGAGCGCGCTTATCGCGTTCAAGCGCGTGAGGGCCTCGAGATGCCGCCGCGCATCTTCAGCGATCGGATCAAGGCGCGCGAGCTCAGCGCGCCAGTTTTCGTGCGCGACGCAATAGAGTTGAACATAGGTCCACTTGAATTTCTGAAAACGCGCTTCGAGCGCCTTGAGCGCGCGTGGAATCGCGCTCAGGGCGCGCGGGCTGGTTTCGATCGCGAGCAGCTCGCATTCAGTCTCGAGCGCAACGATCGCGCCGTCGCGGCCCGAAGGCAGCTCGCTCGAGGCGCGCAGGCCGGTGGCTTTCAGGTACTCGCGCATCGTAGCCAATCGTGGAATCGCCGCTGCCGCAGCCGCGATCGCCTCGTAAGCCGCCACCGTCTTGAGCGCAGCTTCGGCGCGCGCGGAATCGGCGCCAAGCTCGATCAACCCTCGCGCTGAGCCTTGTGCGAGCGCGACAAACTCGGCGATCGTTCGCGATTGTTCCGCACTCGTCGTCATTCCCGATTCGCGCACCGCGCCCGCGAGTAAACGCTCGACGCCAATCGCGGCGTCCGCCCTCGAGCCCATCGCATTTTCGAGGCGCTTCAGCTTGGCGCTTAGCTCCGGCAGCTCGCGCGACGCGCTGAGCGCAGGATCGAAGCGCCGCACCAGCTTGAGCGCCGAGTTGAAGCGCGCGACCTCAGGCACCGCCGCTGCCGATGGATCGAACCGCGCGCCGTCAGCATCAAATCGAATCACGCCGCGCGTCCGCGCCGCGAGCTGGTCGAGCACGCCTTCGATGGCATTGCGCGTCCACGACTCGCCGACCCGTTGCGCGAGCGAAGGCAGGCGCGCCTGGATCTCAGTGAGCGTCAATGATGCAGTCACACCCGCAAGATGCTCGACGACCAGCGTGTCGACAATCTCGCGCGCGAGCTCAGCCTCGTTGCCGACATAAGCCTGGGCCGCATCGCGAATGATCGCGAGCGCATCGGTGCCCGAATCACCGAGCCGCGCAGTCGCTGCGAATGCGAGGAGATCCGCTGGATAAATGAGCCGCTCAACGCGCTCGCGATTAGCCTGCTCCGCACCCAGCGCGATACGTGCGACGCGGGCAAACGTGAGTGGCGGTCCAGCAATCCCGGGCAGCGCCGCGGCCGCATGGGGATGAAATGGATAGATGCCGAGCGGATCGAATCCGCGCATCTCCATCCCGGCGTATGCGCGCGCAACCAGAGCATCGGCGCCCTCGCCAAGCTCGCGCGTGCGGCGAATCGCCGCGCCGATGCCTTCGATCGAATCGGCGGGAGCGACTTCGAGCGCCTGCGCCGCGCGCGGACCGCGACTGCGCGCCGCGATTATCAGATTTAAGCGCGCGCGTTTCGCATTCGCTGCGACCTCGGCGATGGTCTCAACGTAATCGTCAACCGCCCGGCATTCGGCGAGCCCGCAATCGATCGCGATCGTCAGGGCATGAAAGCCCACGCGCGCCGCCTGCTGGAGCGCGACCTGGAGCGCCGCCGCGCCACGCATCGTGCGCCACAACTCGTCGCCGCGCGCGCCGATCTGCTCTGCGATCGCGCTCAGCAGATAGGCCTCGAGCTCGGAAGCGCCGACGCGGCCTGCCAGTTCGATTCCGCACGTGAGCCGCCTTGACGATTCGGCCGTCATCGCGCCGGCGCGATTCTGCAGCGCGAGCAGATAATTCAGGAAATGAGTCTTGCCGCATCCCGCAGGACCGCTGACCCAGAAGACCGCGCCCCGCGCGCTTTCGAGATGCTGATTGAACCTGAGCCACGCCCGCTCCGCAGCGCGCGTCATGACAAAGGTCTCGACGCTTTGCGAGCGCGGCGACGAATCGAGCTCGAGGCGATCCGGGATGTCGGCGTCGCGCACTACATAGCCCGACGCAGACCAGGCTCGCATCCCCCTTTGCCATGCCATGTCTTAGGTTAAATCAGATGCTCCCGCGAGAATCCAGTTAACGCCCATTATCTACACTAGGCTGCGATAAGCTACTCTGAGCAACTTTGCCACGCTTGCGATGGAGCGTTGTCGTAATCAAAACGAAAGCAGGCAAGGTCGGCGCATTCGTTGGAAAGATCGCTCGCCATAGCGCTGGTATGACCTGATACCCACAGGTTCAACTCACCGGCCATCTGCCTGGCAAGGCCGTTCAGTTCGGGAACGACCTTGATGTATAGCGCTTCCTCTTCGCGCCGGGCCGTGATGAAAGCACCCGGCCGCACCATCGAGGGGAACGCCTGCATCTTGAGATGGCTCTGCGGGCCCTCGACGATTTTCCAATCCGATGCGATCTCAATCGAAAGATGGCGCGGGAATTCGGGCACGAGCTTGCGAAACTGCACGTCGGTCGGCGACAACACTCCCTGGATACATCGATCGACTTCCTGCCAATAGCGATCGATCGCGGCCGCCGCCGAGCGCTTCGCCGCCGCGGTCTTGTACTGCCCGTTGGTCTGCACATGGATTCCGGCCGGCGTGATGAGGTCAGCATTGAATCCCCGGGGCGAGAGGTATTGCGCAAGCGCTGTCGATGAAGTGCGGCAAAGCAACAAGGCTCCCATCAAAATCAACCCGATCGAGCAACTTCTCACCGTCATACAAATCAACTGGCTGCCATCTAGTCCGTCATCCCGAGAGTTTGTGAAGAAGTGTCGGGGCTGCTCATGTTGCTGACTAGCGGCCCGTCCAATCCGTCATGGTGAGCAGCGCGAACGCAGTCGAATCCATGCCGGACAGCGTCGCGTTGAGCCGGTACCGGTTCCGAGCTCGCGAAGCTCTCCTCATTGTGCCTTTTGGGTTGTGGCGGGCTAAGCTGTAAGAAGCAAAGAATGGAAGGCAGCATCACAAAACCGGTACCGGCTGCGCTAACGCGCAACTGTCCGCGATGGATTCGACTGCGTTCGCTTCGCCCACACCGCTCACCATGACGCAAGGAGATTTCGCTTGAGCGGCTGCCGGAATCGAAGGATCTCGCAGGCCTCCGAAGGGGCCGGTACCGGCAAGCGCGCGTAGCGCTTTCCTTATTTCCTGATCAAGGGCGCTCACGCGCCCGCTTTCCGGAACCGGTCCCGACTCCGCGGGACCTCCGAGATCCTTCACTTCGTTCAGGATGACAGAGTCGACGGCAGCCATTGGCCAAAAGGGGACAAAGAACTGTCGATCGTATGACAGAAAGTCATCCTCAAATCACGCCGTCATCGCGGAGGTGTTCCAGCTCGGCGGCGTCGATTCCGATCGACGCCAGCACCTCCGCGGTATGCTCGCCGAGGACCGGCGGTCTCAGCGCGGGCTTGCTCTCATCCGATGCTTCCGAGAGCTTGATCGGCGTGCCTGCCACCTTGATCGCGCCGCGCGTTGGATACTCCGACTCGACCAGCGTGCGGCGCTCGAGCAATTCCGGATCGGCCGCCACTTCCTCCAACTGGCGCACGGGAGCGCAGGGCACGCCCGCCTCGATCAGCATCGCGATCATGTCGTCGCGGCGATGCTGACTCGTCCAGATCGATACCGCCTCGTCGAGCTCGTCGGCGATCCTGAGCCGCGTGCCGTGGTTGGCGCATCGCGGATCGGCGATGAAATCCTCGCGCCCAATCATCTTCGCGATGGTTCGCCAGTGCGCTTCGGTCAGGCAGAAGATGAGGATCTCGCCGTCCTGTGCGGGATAGATGTTGGTCGGACACGCGCCCCAATGCCGATTGCCGAGCCGCTTGAACTTCATCCCCTGCAGCGCCGGCGCGAGCGCGCTCGTGAGCGCGGGCACCGCCACTTCCAGCATCGCCACTTCGACCTTCTGGCCGCGTCCCGTTTTGCCGCGATGAATCAGCGCAGCGAGGATGCCGCTCGTCAGGTGGCTGCCGGTGCCCATGTCGATAAATGTCGCGGAGGTCTTAACCCCGCGATCGGGAAATCCCGTGATACTGATGAATCCCGACGAGGCCTGGATCGTATTGTCCATCGAGCCCAGCTTTGCCCACCTGCTGGTGGAACCGTAGCCCTTGCCGGAGGCATAGATGAGGCGTGGAAAACGCGGCTCGAGCTGCTCGTACGAGAGCCCGAACGATTCCATCACGCCCTCGAGATAGTTCTCGATCAGCACGTCGGCATCTTCGAGCAGCTTGAAAACGATCTCTCGCGCCCGCTCGTGCTTTAAGTTAAGCGTGACTGACTTCTTGTTAGCATTGAGCATCAGGAAGGAGTAGTTCGCGCCGCCGGGCAGGTCGGGCCGCCGCAGCACATCACCGATAACGGGCGGCTCGATCTTGATGATCTCGGCGCCCATGTAGGCAAGCTGCAGCGTGCAGTAGGGCGCGGCATACACCTGCCCGAAATCGATCACGCGGATTCCCTCAAGCGGCAACGACATCGCAAATGACTCCTTCCTTCTAAGAACCGCGCCAGCTTATCTCAAGAGCGATCGGGCGATCACCATGCGATGCACTTCGCTTGGGCCTTCGCCGATCCGGCGGATGCGCGCCTCGCGGTACCATCGCTCGAGCGGAAACTCTTTGCTCACACCGTAGCCGCCGTGGATCTGCACGGCGCGATCGATGACGCGGCCGAGCACCTCGCTCGAATAGAGCTTTGCGATCGACGCCTCAGTGCGAAAGTCTTCCTTGCGATCGGCCTTCCATGCGCCCTCCCAAGTCAGCCACCGCGCGGCGCGCAGTTCGACTTCCGAGTCCGCGAGCATCCACTGGATCGCCTGCCGTTTCGAGAGCAGCTCGCCGAACGTGCGGCGCTGCTTCGAGTAGTCGATCGCCATCTTGAGCGCGGCAACGCCGACACCGATATTGCACGCCGAGTATGGAAAGCGCAGGCGTGTCAGCAGATCGAGGCACAGGTCGAGGCCCCCATTCTCCGGTCCGAGGCGCTGCTCAACCGGCACCACGCAATCTTCGAGCTGAACCTCGTTGGGCAATGCCGAGGTGCGCAGCGTGCGAATCGGCCGCGCCCTGAATCCCTTCTGCCCCTTCTTGATGATGAAGCAGGTCACACCTTTGCGGCCCGCCTTGGGATCGGTGCGCGCGAATACCACGCCCCACTCCGCCTCATGCGCGTGCGAGATGAAAATCTTCGTCCCGTTGAGAACGTAGCTGTCGCCCTGGCGCACGGCGCGGCACTGGATGGCGTTGGCAGGATCGGAGCCGCCGCTCGGCTCGGTGATCGCAAAAAAGGTGAACCACGCGTTCTTGATCGTGCCGGCCGCGTAATGCTGAATCTGCTCGGGCGTGCCGGCGTAGATGACGGGCGGTGGAGTGCGCCCGAACACGCCGCACCCCGGGTTGTAGAGGCCCATGCGATGCTGCGCCATTTCCTCGGTCAGCACGCACATGTCGAAGGTGCCGAGCACCTGGCCACCGACTTCGCGCGGCGCGCCCATGCACCACATGCCGGCGACCTGGGTTTTCTTCGCCAGGCGCCAGTAATCGTCCTCGGGAATCTCGGCCGCATCGGGATCGACCTTGGCTTCGATCGGAATGATCTCGTCGCGGATGATGCGGCGGACCTGCTGGCGCGCCGCATCGAGCTCCGGCGCGATTGCGTAGCCGGTATCGTTGTCCATCAGAATATGTCCTCCGCGGGCTGCTGCCCCGCTCCGAGCGCTCTGCGCAAACCTCCTAACCAAAGCTCGCGCATCCATTCAAGGTCATACGGGCCCCAGGTTCCTTTGATCGGCGGATCGATGCGCCGGATATGCTCGATCGCGCCGTCGAGCTTTTTGATCGCGTCTTCGCCGCGCGGCACGTCGCGCGATTGCAACGCATCGAGATAGTCGGAGAGTCCGCCAAGGATCGCGGAGCTGAAGCGCCACAGCTCGCGCTCACTGTTGGTTAGCGGGCTGCGCACCGCGTTCGTGATCGATTCGGCCGCAGCGACCGCGCGTACGAAGATCGAAGAAGCCTGCGCCAAATCGGTGCGCTTCCGATCGCGGCGCGCGGGCTCGATCTTCATCACCGGCACAACGTCGCCGTAATCGAGAACCAGCTTCGAAGCAGCCGCGACTGTTCGATACGCCCCGGTCATCGCAGCACCGCATAGCGGGTGGCGGCCGTTCGCAGTATCCTTCACGACCGTCTCGGGATCGAAATCAACATCCCGCGAGCCGCGCACGAATGCTTCGAGATTGACGGGATAAGCGAGCGCGCTGTAGGCGCCGAAGGTCAGACACGAAATGCTCTCGATCCCGAGCGCGCGATAACACCTCAGATCGGCGGCGATCACCTGCGGCATCGCGAAACCGAGCCCGCTGAACAGGATCGAGTCGGCGTAGTACTCGAACACGTGGCCGCGGCCGTCGAACAGATCGATATAACGTTTCAGAGTATCGAGATAGCGCGGATTGATCTCGCACGATGCGTCGTCGATCGCGTGCACGTAGCATCGCTCGCGCGGCGCCCATTCGAACCACACATTGTCACGCGGCTTGAGCGCCGGATGCGGCTCGATTGTGTCGTGATAAGCGAGATACGCAACCGGCGGCGCGGACGCGTCTGCGCTGAGCGCCTCAGCAATTGCGTTCACGACCGCCATATACTGAAGCTGCGGCGAAAGCTCACGGCACGCGCCGCATCGGCACCACGCGCCCCGTTTCACATCGGCGCCCCAAATATGCAGGAGAGTGTTTTCCGGACAATCGCGCACGTACTTGAGCGCGCCCTCGCGCACGAGCTTCATCGCCGCGGGATTCGACACGCAAAGGTTGCCGGCCGCCATCCGCTCGCCGTCGTCGGTAGCGGGAAAGTATTCGGGGTGCGAGCCGAACTGCTCGCGCGGCAGCAGGGTTTGGAGGACATGACCGCCGTACTCGGCATCGATTCCACGCGAGGCAAGCAGCGGCGACAGCTCATCGATTTTAAGCCGCGTGTCGTGCGCGTGCCGGATGTAGGAGAACGCATTGATGCCGCGCCGCGCCATCCACGGAATGAACTCGCGATCGTGCTCGAGATGCAGCGCGAGGCGCTCGGGGAAGAGGTAGTTCCACGTCATGATGTCGGATACGAACGCCCGCCGTTTGAATGCTGGCGTCACGGCAAAGCTCTCGATCGCAGCTATTCTCCGAGCTTCGATGTGCGGAAAGATGGGTGGCGCGCCCACCGGGAATTGCGCGCCGAGATGTTCGAGGACGCTCGCTGCGGCGTGAATGAGTCCGCGCTCGCTCCCCGCGTGGATCGCTATAGCGTTTTGAGCATTGCGTGAAACGGCAAAACTATCGCCATCGAGCTTTTGGGCCGCTGCTGAATTTGAGGAGTCACCGCCCAGCTCGATTCGCATCGAATGCGATACGATTGACGAGTCGCGCACGGCATCAACTCGAACCCCTAGCATCGCGCGAAGGCCTGACTGAAGTTCGGTCGCGGCGCCGGCGGCACCTTCGCCATCCGCTGCGGCAAATCGAACTGTCAGATTCCCGGATTTCGACATCACCAGTCTCTCTGAAGCGTCGGCGCATCACATTTTTCCGGCGCTTCGGGGATGATAACATGATGGGACGAAAAAGCGCCTCTCACCGCGCGCGATTGGAAACCTGATGCCGAGTCCGCAGGAAATTCTCACCGAACTCAAGAAAATCAAATACCCCGGCTTCAGCCGCGACATCGTGTCGTTCGGCCTGATCAAGGATATCGAAGTCGCATTTGCCGGCGTGACCGTCGCGCTCGCCGCGACTACGGCCAAACCCGAAATCGTCGAGCAGATTGTTACCGAGGTTAAGCAAACTGTCGGGGCAATGCCGGGCGTGCCTGCCGTCAACGTTCAGATCGAGCAGGCGCCAGCGCCGCAGCAGCGTGCAGCTGCAATGCCCTCGCGCAAGCCGATTCCCGGCGTGAAGCACATCGTCGCCGTCGCGAGCGGCAAGGGTGGCGTCGGCAAATCTACAGTCGCGGTGAATCTGTCGCTCGCATTGAGCGCTCTTGGATGGCGCGTCGGTCTGATGGACGCCGACGTTTACGGCCCCAGTGTCGCGATGATGGTTGGAGTGCTCGAGGCGCCGAAGCTCACCGACGATCGGCGCATCATCCCGCTCGAACGCTACGGTATCCGCTACGTCTCGATGGCGCTGTTCATCAACGATGAAACGCCCGTCATCTGGCGCGGCCCAATGGTCACGAAGCTCGAGACCGAATTCCTGTTCAACGTGGAATGGGGCGAGCTCGATTGCCTCGTGCTCGACCTGCCACCCGGCACTGGCGATGCGCAGCTTACGATCACGCAACGGGTCGCGCTCGACGGCGGCGTGATCGTGACCACGCCGCAGGAAATCGCGCTGCTCGACGTCAAGCGCGGCGTTGCGATGTTCCAGGAAGTCAGCGTCCCCGTCCTCGGCGTGGTCGAGAACATGAGCTACTACGTGTGCCGCAAGTGCAGTCATCGCCACGAGATATTCGCGCATGGCGGCGGCGCTCGATACGCTGAGGAGTTGGGCGTGCCCTTCCTCGGCGAATTGCCTATCGTGCGCGAGCTGCGCGAAGGCGGCGACGAGGCGCGCCCGATCGTCGCGACGAATCCGGCGCATCCGGTGAGCGGAACCTTCAAAACGATCGCATCGAAAGTGATCGAACAGCTTCAGCATTCGACGAATTGACGATGAGCGAGCGGCCGAAGATCTCGCTGGTCACGCTGACCCACAACGAAGAGGCCATGATCGAGCAATGCCTCAAGAGTGCATGGTTCTGCGACGAACGGATTATCGTCGATTCGTTCTCGACTGATCGCACGGTTGAGATCGCTCGTGAAACCGGCGCGATTGTCCATCAGCGCGAATGGCCAGGATTCATGGCGCAGCGAACCTTCGGCGTCGAGCACGCGACTGGAGACTGGGTGCTTATCCTCGATGCCGACGAGCAGGCGACGCACGACCTTGGCAACGAAATCCTGCGCGCGGTTTCGTTGCCCGACGCCGCCGACGGCTATCGCATCCCGCGCATCCTCTATCACCTTGGGCAGTATTCGCCGCCTGGATCGATGCCAGATACTCCGGTGCGGCTTTTTCGCCGTGAGCGCTCGCAAATCGGCGGCCGCGATCCCCACGACAAAGTGATCGTGAACGGCAGCCTCGGCAAGCTCGAGCATCCGATTCTGCACTTCAGCTATAGCGACATCGCCGACCACGTCGCGACGATCAACCGCCTCAGCACGACCTCCGCAGAGGAGCTCGATGCCGACGGTCTGACCACGTTCCGGATGTTCGCGAATCCCGCCTGGCGCTTCATCAATTACTACTTCGTGCGCGGCGGATTTCTGCACGGCGCACACGGCTTATATGGCGCGGCGACCTCTGCTTTCTATGTATTCCTCAAGTACGCCAAGCTTTACGAGCGGCGGCTGAATGCCCGCAAATCGCTCTGATCGGCGCCGGCTGCCCAGAAAAAAGGCGCGATCTCTTTAATCGCGTAGCGTAACTGATAATTTGGGCTGGTTGGCATGAAACGCCTGTTCTTATACATGGGCCGCTACTGGCTGCGGTATTCGTTCGGGATTCTCTGTACTTTCGCGACCGCTACGCTCGCGATGATCATCCCGCTGTTCATCCGCGATGCGATCAACGCAACCCAGGCGGGCCATATTGAAATCGTCTCGCACTACGCCAAGCTGATGATGCTCGCGGCAATCGGCCTCGGCATCGTGCGATGGTTCTCGCGCTTCACAATCTTCAACATCGGCCGCGATATCGAGTATGACCTGCGCAACGATCTCTTCGAGCATCTGACCAGGCTCGGTACCGACTTCTACGAGCGGATGAAGACCGGCGACCTGATGTCGCGCATGATCAACGACCTCACCGCGGTGCGGATGCTGGTCGGGATGGGCGTGCTGACCTTCGCCAACACTCCTCTCTACTACGGCTACGCGATCGTGTTCATGGTTCATCTCAACTCGCATCTCACGATGTTCGCGTTGATGCCGTACGTCGTGCTGCTCATCGGAATCCGCTGGCTGACGCGCAGCCTCATGGCCAGAAGCCTCAAGGTCCAGGAAGGACTCGGCACCATCGGCGCCAAGGTCCAGGAGAGCCTAGCCGGAATCCACGTCGTCAAGGCGTACACGCTCGAGGAGCATGAGCGCGCGCAATTCCGCGCGATCAACGACGACTATAATGAACAGGGCCTCGCGCTCGCGCGCGTGCGCGGCGGCATGATGCCGATGATCCGCTCGGCGTCGGCCAGCGCCACGATGATCGTGCTGATCTACGGCGGTCGCATGGTGATGCTGCATCACATGTCGATCGGCGACCTGGTCGCATTCATGAGCTACCTCGGACAGTTGGCATGGCCCACGACCTCGCTCGGCTGGATGATCTCGCTCTACCAGCGCGGCAAAGCTTCGATGAAGCGGCTCGCCGATCTTTTCGACGTGAAGCCGCACGCCGCGATCGCCAACGGCGTCACGGAGTTGCGCGTGCGCGGCGCGATCGAATGGGACAACGTGTCGTTCAGCTACTTCGCGCGCGACGGCATGCCGACCAACGGCAAGACGCAATATGCGCTGCGCGATATCAACGTGAAAGTCTCGCCCGGCGAAAAGCTCGCGATCGTCGGCCGCACCGGCTCGGGCAAATCGACGATGGTCAAGCTGCTGGTGCATCTGCTCGACCCGACCGCGGGCCGCGTGCTGCTCGACGGCGCCGATGTGCGCCAGGTGCCGCTCTCCGCGCTGCGCCACGCAGTTGGGATGGTGCCGCAGGAGCCGACGCTCTTCTCCGACACGCTCGCCCGCAACATCTCGTTCGGCAAAACCAACGCCGACATGGCTGAGGTGGCAGGCGCCGCGCGTATCGCGGGCCTCGAGCCCGATATCGAGGCGCTGGCCAACGGCTTCGAGACGATAGTCGGCGAGCGCGGGATGGCGCTGTCGGGCGGGCAGAAGCAGCGCGTCACGATCGCGCGGCTACTCACCTATAATCCCGGCGTCGTGGTGCTCGACGATGCGCTCTCGAGTGTCGATACCGAAACCGAGAAATCGGTGCTGCACAGCCTCGAGGAAAGCGTGCGCGGCCGCACCACGATCGTCGTCGCGCATCGCGCGTCGACCGTTCGCGACGCCGATCAGATTATCGTGCTCGACGACGGCACCATCGCCGAGCGCGGGACACATGAAGAACTGATGATGCAGCACGGCATCTATGCCGAGCTGTTCCGCCGCCAGTTGATGGAAGAGGAGCTCGAGCAGTACTAGCGATGCAGATCGCCGAAGAACAACCGCTCGCGCGCGTATTGGATCGCGACCTGCTCAAGTGGGTGTGGACGTTCGTGCGTCCGTACCAGAAGCTGTTTTTTATCGCGACTGCGCTGATGCCGCTGAACTCGCTGTTCGGATTGGCTCAGCCGTACATCGTCAAGCTCACGATCGACATCTTCCTGGCCGACAATCACGCGCACAGTCCCCGTTGGCTGACCGACGTGTTCGCGATCGCCGGCGGCCCGAGCCTCGTCATCATGGGGCTGATGTATCTGACGCTAGTTATCGGCGAGTTCACGAGCAACTACGGCCAGTCGTATCTGACGATGATGGTCGCGCAGTATAGCCTCTCCGACCTGCGGCTGGCGCTGTTCCGACACGTCGAGCGGCTGCCGATGTCGTTCTTCGATCGCACTCCGGTCGGCCGCCTCGTGAGCCGTATGACGACTGACATCGACGGCATCAACGACATGTTCGCGCAGGGCTCGCTGACGATATTCGTCGATTGTCTGACGCTCGCCGGAATCATCGCGATCATGATGAGCCTCAGCCCGCACCTGGCCTTGTGGTCGTTCTGCGCGATTCCGCCGCTCGCGGTGCTGCTCAATTTCGTGCGCGTGAGATCGCGAATCGTGTTCGGCGAAATCCGCGATCGCCTCGCGGCGCTGAACTCGTATTTGTCCGAGGCGATCAGCGGGATGGTCGTGATTCAGCTCTTCACGCGCGAGAAAGAATCGCGCCGCGAGTTCGACGCGCTCAACCGCAAGAGCCGCGACGCGCAGATGATGGCGAATATCTACGACGCGGCGCAGTTCTCGTGCGTTGACGCGATAAGCTCGGTGACCGTCGCGATGATTCTATGGACCGGCGGCGGCAGCGTGATTCATCACGCGATCACGTTCGGCACGCTGGTCGCCTTCATCCAGTACGCGCAGATGTTCTTCATGCCGCTGCGCGAGATGTCGGGCAAATATACGGCGCTGCAGTCGGCGCTCGCGTCGGCGGAAAAGATCCACGCCGTGATGCGCGAGCCCGATGCGATCACGACTCCCGCCCAGCCGAAGCTGCCCGCGACGACGCGCGGCGGGATCGTTTTCGATCATGTCGTATTCGAGTATCGCAAGGGCGAGCCGGTGCTGCGCGATCTCAGCTTTACGGTCGAGCCGGGACAGAAGATCGCGATCGTCGGACCGACCGGCTCGGGCAAGACGACGATAATCAAGCTCCTGAATCGCCAATACGATGTGACCGCGGGCCGCATCCTCGTCGATGGGGTCGATGTGCGCGAGTGGGATCTCACCGCGCTGCGCCGCACGATCGGTTACGTGCAGCAGGACGTGTTCCTCTTCGCCGGCGACCTGCTCGAAAACGTGCGCCTCTCGCGAACCGAGCTGACCGAGGATCAAATCACGCTCGCACTCCAGCGCGCTCAGGCGATGCGCTTCGTCGAGCGGTTGCCGGACAAGCTGCACGAAATAATTCGCGAACGCGGCGCCAATCTTTCCGCCGGTCAACGTCAGTTATTGTCCTTCGCGCGTGCGCTCGCGTACGATCCTCGTATCCTCGTGATGGACGAAGCGACATCGAGCGTTGACAGCGAAACCGAGCGTCTGATCCAGATCGCGCTCGATGAACTGTTGGCCGATCGCACCGCGGTCGTGATCGCGCATCGTTTGTCCACAATTGAGCGCGCCGATCGCATCCTCGTGTTGAGCAGTGGCGTGTTGCGCGAGAGCGGGACGCACACCGAGCTGCTCAGCCAGCGCGGTATTTATTTCCGACTGTTCCAACTCCAATATGCCGCCGCGATCGAAAGCGCCGCTCGCCAGGCGGCTGACTAGCGCGAAAGCATCCTGCTGTGCGGCTTAGGCTGTTGGTTTTCATTCGCGGCGTGTTCGCGGCCACGGCGATCCTGGTCCTGAGCGGGTGCTACGCCGGATATCTCATGCGGGCCGCGTACGAAGGCGGCAGGATCCTGTGGAATCGTAAACCGATAAGCACCGAGCTCGCGAGTACCGACCTCTCCAAGGAAACGCGCGACAAGCTCGAAACCATTCTCGCCGTGCGCAAATTCGCAGCCGACGATCTGGGCCTCAACGTCGGCGGCGCTTACGAAACGATCGCGCCGGTGCACGAGAGCGCAATCATCCACGTGGTGATGGCAGCGCCGCGCAATTCGCTGGCACCTTACACATGGTGGTTTCCGATCGTCGGCAGCGTGCCCTATCGCGGCTACTTCGAGGAATCGCACGCGGTCGACGAGGCACGCTACCTGGAGGACCAGGGCCTCGACACGATGGTGCGGCCGGCGGTGGCGTTTTCGAGTCTGGGATTTTTCGACGATCCGGTGCTGTCGAACATGCTCAAGGTCGATCGCGTCGAACTGGCGGGCGTGATTATCCACGAGCTGTTCCATCGCACCTACTATCTCGCGAGCGATGCGATGTTCGATGAATCGGCCGCGACCTATGTCGGCAACGCGGGCGCGATCGCGTTCTTCACCAAGACCGAAGGCGCGGCGTCGGAGGATGCGAAGTCGGCGCGCGACGTCCTGGAAAGCGACATGATGTTCGCGGATTTTCTCGAACAGTCCGAGGCCGCGCTCCTGCGCATCTACATGCTGAATATTCCCATCGACGACATCCTGAAGCAGCGCCAGGTGGCGTTCGCGCAGATTCAGGCCAACTACGCAAAGCTCGAACCGTCGCTATCGGGGCTCGAGCGCTTCGACCTCGACAAGGAGCCGCTCAACAACGCCGTGCTGGTTAACTACCTGTTATATTTCCACGACCTGAAAAACTTCGCGAAGCTGAACCAGCAGAACAACAACGATCTGAGAGCGACGATCGCGCAAATAATCTCGCTCGCCAAAGCCCACGAGGAAGACCCCTTCTACGCGATCTGGCAAGCAACGCATCCCGCACCAACGGCTTCGCACTGAACAGCGGCTAGATGAATGGAAACGACGGGCGGTCTGCTTTGAGGAGCAGCCCACCGACTGTTTCCAGGGTCTTCCGTTGCAGGACGATGTGTTGACAGAAAGTGTCCGCGTCACGTAACGCCCGATCCATGGGGGAGCGCTCGGAATAAATCGCCGTCGAGCCGAGCAGGTCGTAAACCATCCTGATTACGTCACGCGCGGATTGTCCTGCATTGACGCGCGAGAGCCACGAGTCTGCACGCTCGGCGACCGTCGGCTCTTCGTGTTTCTCGAGTCGTTTCCATTCCTTTTCCATCGCAAGGAAAACGTAGGAACGAGCGGCGCTTAATTTCATTTCCGCTTCGGCAATGACGCTCTGAACGCGGCTGTTGTTTCGGTAAGGACGGCCCGATGGTTTCTCGACCCGTCCTGCCAACGTCTCAGTCGCGTAGTCAATCGCTGCGCGGGCGGCGCCGAGTGGAACGCCCGCGACCTTGGGCAGGAAATTCCTGACGCTGCGCCAGAGAACACCCGGGCGACGCGCTACTCGCATGTCGCATAGAAACCTCTCGGCGACGAACAGATCGTTCACGCGATAGTCATTGCTGCCAGTCCCTTGCAGGCCCGTGGTGTGCCAGTTGTCGATAACCTCGACATTGGATACTGGCGTCAGAAATGCGGACGTAAGCGGCGTGCCGCGTCCCCTTAGTATCGGCGCGCCGTTTTCATACAGAACGCAATTGAGCTCCACGACCTCAGCATGCGTGATACCCGAACCAAACGACCATTCTCCCGTCACGCGATAGCCATTCGGTACGCGCTCGGCGCGCCCCGTCGGCCAGGCGCTGCCGGCGGTCGCCATGTCGAGGCGCGGGTAAACCTCTCTGGCGTGCTGGTCTTCGAGAAAACCGGCGAAGAATCCCGAATCGCATCCGATCATCACGCACCATGCTGCCGACGCGTTGGCTTTCGCGATTTCCTCGATGATCTCGACCTGCTCCGCAGGGCACATTTCCGGACCACCCCACTCTTTCGGCATCATCAGGCGGAACATGCCGGCATCACGCAAACGCTCGGCAACCTCCTTGGGCAGCTTGCGAGCTTCGTCGATTGCGGCCGCCTTCTCGCGCAGGTAACCGCTGAGAGCCTTGGCGTTGGCATAGATGTCAGCCACGCTCATCGTCACGGTATCGGTCTGATGTCTCAGAGCGATCGATTGTTCTTGCATGTGAAATTTCTCCGAACGCAAATCGAGATCAATCGGTCTTTTGCAGGTGGCCGCCGAGCGCTGTCAGTTGGAAGCCGGCGACATTGCCATCGGCATCGAACTCGAAGATTAGCGGTTCGCCCGCGAACCTTCCTTCTCGCACGATAAAGACGTTGGGTTTGTCCGTGGCGATCATCGCGACGGGCGGAAGCGGCACGAGATAGGGATCCGGCGGAATCACCAGATGCAAACCGCCGCGGCGCCATTCGATGTGGAAGAGTGCGCCGAATGCCGGCAATCCTGTGTATCTGCCGAGAAGCGGTTTCAGATTCTCCGGCGCTGGCGTCGACGCCGGCGCGGAAATTTCCTTCTTCACTTCGCCGACCAGCATCTCGAGCGCTTCGAACGCGATCGTTCCCGAAGCGACGTTGCCCTGCTTGTTCGTCAGCACGATGACGCCGAGCTTGTGCGGCTTGTTGAACGCGACCATCGAGAGAAAACCCGGCACCGAGCCGCCATGATGCATGTAGATATTCTCGCCGAATCGCGACGCCATCCAGCATAGGCCGTAGCCGGCGAGCCATCCCGGCTCGACGAAAGATATCCGATGCATCTCACTCAGCGACTTTGCGCTGAGCACCTGCGGAGCGCCGCCATCCGCACCCCCACGGAGCTGTAGCGAAATCCATTTCGCGAGGTCCGTCACGCACGAGCGCAGACCCGCCGCCGCGATGTATCCGTTGGTCGGCGGGTCGGGCGCGATTGCGGGTGCATCCTGATAGCGCTCGGGCATGTATCCCGTCGCATTGCGCGGATTGCTCACGTCGAAGCCGCTCGATTCCATTCCCAGCGGCTCGAGGATCTGCCGCCGGATGTAGTCGCGATAGGAACGGCGCGAGACGCGCGCGATCACCTCGCCCAGCAGCACGAACGCGAGGTTGTTGTATTTGAACGTCGCGTCAGTCTCGAACACGACTTCGATCTTCGGCAGCATCGCGATAATTTCCGCGCGCGACGGGAACGTCATGTTCGACCAGTGCCCGGTGGGCGTCTCGCCAACAAGTCCCGTGCGATGCGTCATCAGGCGCCGCAGCGTGAGGTCTCGGATCGAGCCGTGGCGGCATCGGACCTTTTTGGCTTCGGGGATGTACTTCGTGACCTGCTCGTCGAGCGCGAGCTTGTCCTTGTCGCGGAGCTGCATGATCGCGGTCGCGGTGAAGGTCTTGGTGATCGAGGCGATACCGAAAATCGTGTCCGCATCCATCGCGCGGCTCGACGCGAGGTCGGCATAGCCGAACCCTCCCGACCACAGGAGTTCCTGGTCGCGCACGATGCCCACAGAAACTCCCGGCACGCCCTGCTGCGTCATCACCTGGTGGATGCGATCGGTAAGCCTCGGTAAGACGGTATCGATTAGCGCCTGGGACACTGGATCACCTCCCCTTCGAGGTTTTGCGGTGTGAGCTAGCCGATTACGGATTTGATCGCTGCGGAAAGCGCGTTCTCGTAGCCACCGAAGAAATGATCGGCGCCGGGCACCACCTGGAGCTGCGCTGCGCCATCGAGCTTCGTCACAAGTTCCTCGAGTTTGGGAATCGGCGAGTAGGAATCGCGATCGCCCGACGCAAGCAGGATCGGCTTCAACGCGCGATCCGTCGATAGCGGCGGAAGCATCGCGATCGGCAATGCGACCGCGATAATTTGCCGCACATCGGCGGCGCGCAACCCGGCTTCCATCGCGACCGCGGCGCCGAACGAATATCCGGCCATGACAGCATTTTCGGCACGCACACCATCCTGCGACTGAAGGAACGTCAGCGCCTGGAGCGCGTCATCGATCTCACCCACGCCGCCGTCATGCTCACCTTCGCTCGCGCCGACGCCGCGGAAGTTGAAGCGCAGCGTCGCGTAGCCAAGTTGCCAGAGCGGAGCGAGGATCGCCTCGACGACATTGTTGAACATCGAGCCGCCATAGAGTGGATGCGGATGGCATACCACGGCCGCCCGCGCGCCGCCGCCCGGATTCGCGACGAGTCCTTCGAGAGCCAGGTCACCCGCGGCAAAAGTGATGTGTTCTTCGTTCATCAAGACCTCCGCCCGGCGCCGCACGCACTTAAAGTATCACTTGAAGTCGCGCCGCCAGCCAATTCGCATCCTTCCTATAGTACACTCCACCGATATGGAGGAGCCCCCGAAGCTTGCTGCCGATCGGATGCTGATGCGGTTGGGGCGATGGTTGCGACTGCTGGGCGCCGATGTCGTCACGGATGCGCAGTCGGATGGGGCGCATCTGCTCGCTCGCGCTCGAGTTGACGGCCGGCTGATGCTCACCCGCGACAAACGCCTTCGCAGCGCGAGCGACGTCATCTTTATCGAGGCGAACGATCTCCGCGCGCAGCTTCGCGAGGTGCTCGCGCGAGTTCCATTCGATACGCGACAGTTCGCGCTTACACGATGCTCGCGATGCAATCTGCTGCTCCGCCCAGTCCCGCGCGAGATGTTGTCGCGCCGGGTTCCGCCCTTTGTCTTCGCCAGTCAGCATAAGTTTTCGGCGTGCGACGGATGCGGCCGGATTTATTGGCGCTCCACGCATCCGGAAAGAATTTCGCGGTTACTCGACTCTATCGGGTTCTGAGATCGCTTCTTCGCGAATCGCCGTTGCGCTACGGCGGCAAACGCGACTATAAGATTTTGGGGAACGCTGAATACGACTTTCTGATTCAGCGTCGTGGGGACATATGAAGAAAGTCAGCGTTTTCGCTCCCGCGTTGGCGTTCATCCTGGGGACTGCGCTCAACGCTCACGCCGTGTCGCTGACGCTCTCGGGTAACTCCGCGAGCCTGCAGATGGACAATGCCCAAGTCGTCTACGGTAGCGACAGCAACGGCGAATCCCAGGTAATCACGGCGGTAGGTCTGCCCTCGCCCGATGACGGCAAGGTGACAGAAGTCGGCGTGCCCTCGATGATGCCCGACGGGCGCGTGCTCTTCGGCGCCGAGATTCAGCCCAACAAGCCCAACCTCGTCGCGCACTGGAACATTTATATCGGCGATCCCGACGCGCCCGTATGGAATCGCGTCGTCCCGGTGATTCCGCCCAAGGCGCTGACTGCCGGCGAATGCACGCCGGCGTTTCGCGGCGATCCATATCCTGTCGCCGATGCTGAAGGGAACATCGCGTTTATCTCGGCGCAAGGTCACGGCCGTGACGCGCTCTTCATCTATTCGCACGGCGAGCTCACATGCCCGGTGAAAGCCGGTCAGAAGACCAGCGATGGCCATGAGATCGCCGTGCTCGGCTTCGGCAGCCAGCAGATGGGCGATGGCGGTGACGTGGTTTTTAATGCGTTTCTCAACCCGGACCCACCGAAAAATCCCAAAGATCCTGCTCCACCTCATCGCCAGGCGCTGCTGTTGCTCTCGAAAGGCGGGGTGAGCGAGCTTGCCGTCGAAGGCGACTACGGCCCAAACCATACGCAGTATCAGCGGCCGTTCGGCCTGCCCGCGGCGGTCAACTCGACGACCGGTACGATGATCGCGTTCACCGCCAAGACGCCGCAAGGCGGCGCGCTCTTCGTCTACAACCAGGGCACGATGACGCGCATCCTGCCAACCGGTACGCTCACGCCTCTCGGTCCGATTACCTACGTTTCTCCAGGCCGGCCGGGTTTGATGGCTGATGGCACGACGGCCGTGCTGGCGGGATGCGCCCGGACGCCGGCGATTTTCCGACTCAACCGCCAGCATCTCGACGTCGCCCTGTCGCGCGGCGAGTTGACGCCGATCGGAACGCTACTCGAGTCGCTTGGTGATCCGGTGCTCACTGCCAATGGCTCGATGCTGCTCGGCGCGACCGACTCCGATGGCCGCGAGAAGCTCTACATGCTCGACGGCGACGATACGCTGTCCGAAGTCGGCGAGTCGGAGGTAATTCATCGCATCGCCTTCACCGCGCATCACCGGCACAGTATCTTCACCGGGACGCTGTCGGCGAATCAGCACGGCGACTTCACCTATCTCGGCGGCAAGTAAGATAAGGCTCTATAGATCGCGATGCGGCGCAGTCACGCGGCTGCGCCGCATCCTTTTCTGGAGTTGGCGTTCCTGCAATCTTAGGTTCCATGGCAGATCGAGCTAAGTACGTCACCCTGAGTCCGAAACTCTACGATTATCTCGTTGGATGCGGCCACAATGGCGATCCATTGCGCGCGGAACTCGCCAACGAAACCGCGAAACTCGGCGCGATCAGCATGATGCAGATCGCGCCCGAGCAGGGCACGCTGATGGGCCTGCTGGCGGGCGCGATCGGAGCGCGCTCGGCGGTCGAAGTCGGCACCTTCACGGGATACAGCGCGTTGTGCGTCGCGCGTGCGCTGCCCAACGACGGTAAGATGCTGTGCTGCGATGTGAACGCGGAATGGACGTCGATTGGCAAGCGCTACTGGGAGCGCGCCGGCGTCGCGGGCAAGATCACGCTCAAGCTCGCCCCCGCAACCGAGACCCTCGCAGCGTTGCCCGCGAACTATCCGATCGACTTCGCATTCATCGACGCGGACAAGTCCAACTACCGCAACTATTACGAAGAAATCCTGAAGCGCATGCGTCCGAACGGTCTAATCCTCATCGACAACGTGCTATGGAGCGGCGCGGTGATCGATGACTCGAATCAGACCGATGACACCAAGGCTATCCGGGCGCTCAACGATTTCATCGCGAAGGACCAGCGCGTCGAGGCCGTGATGCTCGGAGTATCCGACGGTCTGACAATCGTTCGCAAGAAGTGAGCAGCCAGGCGCAGCGACTCGAGACGGCGCGCCTGATCGGAACTCCGCTCGGCGAGTCGGACTTCGGCGTCCTGCGCCTGCTGCATTCAGATCCGCGCGTCACCGCGACGCTGACGACCGACGGCAAACCGCTCGCTGAAGCATCGACGCGCGACTTCCTCGCGCAAGCCGCAGATCACTGGCGCAATCACGGCTTCGGGCTTATGGCTTTCCGCGATCGTACGAGCGCCGAGTTCATGGGCTATTGCGGCATCAAGCACGCGACCGTCGAAGGCACCGAGGTCATCGAGCTCGCCTACGCAGTGCGCGCCGATCAGCAGCGCAAAGGCTACGCAACCGAAATGTCGCGCGCCTCACTGCGATTCGCTTTCGACGAGCTGCACCTCAACGAGCTGGTAGCATTCACGCTCCCGCACAACCAAGCCTCGCGCCGAGTAATGGAATCCTGCGGCTTCCAATACGATCGCGACATCACCCACACGGGCTTGCCTCACGTGCTTTATCGCCTGAATCGTCAGTCCTGACTCCGAAAAAAACAGTAGGGTGGGCGTCCCTGCCCGCCATTGATTGCGCGAGCCGAACGGCTCGCACCTCCTTTTTTGGCAGACATCGAGGCGCGCGGCGCGCCATCTTAATGGCGGGCAGGGACGCTCGCCCTACTGGATTTTTTTAAAGCAAAGGGCCTGGAGCTAACTACTGGATCGGATTAGCTGCCGCGAAGGTGCGGGTGCCTGTGGCGACCTGGGCGCTTACGATGTTGCGGCAGTTCAGCGTATGCCAGATGCTATCGCGATCTCCGGGATATTCGATTCGCGCGTTTTTGCAGATCGCGGCGCGATCGATTTTTAGATCGTGCGGAGTCATCACGAGCTGGGTCGTGCCATCGTCCTTGGTGCGAATTGCGTCAACGTGATCGAATGCGAGCCGGTTGGGCTCGATCGTTTGCAGCAGCGGCATTATGACTTCGATCAGGGGTCCTTTGTCGTCGGCGATCAGCGCACGGGCGTGATTGATATCGACCTCGAAGTCGATCTTGCCGAGCGTTGTCGGATAGCCACGCTCGAAGAGTCCCGCGCCGAGAACTTCAGCGTTGTTCGTTATCGACGCCGCGACGAAACCGGCGGGCAGCATGTTGAGGCGGCATCCGAGTGCGATGAACGCTTCGCGAAATGGACCGATGGGAGAATCGAAGGGAGACTCGGGAATGTCGAAAACGACGATCCGGCAATAGGCCGGCGTCGAGCGGCAGTACTCGGGCGGCAGGCGATCGAGCAGCACATCCTTGCGCACTTCGAAAAAGACATTGAGCATCGTCGTGTGCTCGCAGGTCCACGGCAGCGCGGGAAAGTCTGGGCGTGCTTTCGGCAGATCGATTCGATAAAGCTCGTGGCGGGCTCGTCCTTCGTCGGGCACGATCACAACTCCTGCGCGCTCGGGCGCTTGCTCACTTCTTGTTTTTCTTCGTTGCGGACTTCTTCGGCTTCCTGGGTTTCTTCGCGCTGGCGCCGGGCATGATGAAGTCCGGCGGCGCCGCCTCATCGAACTGCTTGAGCGTGGCGCCGATCTCATCCCAGTCGGCTTTCGATTTTGTCCATACGTGCGCGACAGGATGCGCACCGCCCGAGTTTTCGAGCAATCCGAGGCGGATTCGCACGATCTGCGGCGCGCCTGCGACCAATCCGAACACCGGCGAGCCGCATCGCCGGCAGAATGCGCGCGTGCCGCCTTTCGATGATTCGTAACTCTTAATCGATTTGCGGCCCGCGACGATTCGAAACGCCTTCGCATCAACTGAGGCATTGGTCGCAAACGCCGAGCCCGACGCGCGCCGGCACAACGAGCAATGGCACTGAACGACCGGGCCGAGCGCGCCATCGATTTCGTAGCGCACCTTCCCGCACAGGCAATGTCCCTCAAGCATCGGCGATTCTCGCGATCAAGCCGGCATGGGCGGCGCTTCGGGACCACCCTTGCTGGTATCGCGGGCCTCGAGCTTCTTGTCGTCCGCAAACACCGGCATCACGTACTTGGCGAAGCGCTCGAGGCTCGCCAGCACCTTATGCTGCGGAATCTGCTGATCAAAATTGATCATGCAGCAGACGCGCTCGACGCCCGCCTCTTCCCAGTAGCGCAGGTTCTCGATGATCTGGTCTGGAGTGCCGACCGGAAAGCCCTCGTTCAGCGAGAAGATCTCGGCCTGGCTGAGCAGCGCCGTGGCATTGGCCTGCGCGGTGTAGGCGTTCGAAGGATAGATTCCGCCGAGGCCGACCAGATGCGCCGCGGTGCGGAAGAAATGGAACGCCGCCGCGCCGCCCACGGCGCGCGCTTCGTTTTCATCTTCGCCGCAATACAGCCAGCTAGCAGCGTTGACCTGGTTGTTAACGAACTTCCCGACCGGATCGCAATTCTTGATGATGCGCCGATAATCCGCGATGAGCCGTTTGTAGTCGGCCGGCGTTCCCAGCGTCACTCCCAGCATCCCGATGCCGCGCTCGGCAGCCTGCACTGCAGTCTCGGGCGACGACACCGCCACCCACATCGGAGGATGCGGATCCTGGATCGGCTTGGGCAGGATGTTGCGCGGCGGCATCTTGAAGTACTTGCCGTTCCACTCGAACTCCTCTTCAGTCCACATTCGCGGGATGGCGCGGATGACCTCGTCCCACATCTCCTTGGTGTTGTCGGGATCGATGCCGAAGCCGCCGACCTCGGCCCACGTCGCCGAGCGCCCGGTGCCGAACTCGAGACGACCGTTGGAGATCAGGTCGAGCGCGGCCGCGCGCTCCGCGATTCGCGCCGGATGGTTCATCGGCGGCAAGCATACCGAGATACCCTGGCCGATATGAATCTTCTTGGTGCGCGCCGCAGCCGCCGCGAGGAAAACCTCGGGCGCGGACGAATGCGAATACTCTTCGAGAAAGTGATGCTCGACTTCCCAGACCTGGTCGAAGCCGAGTTCATCGGCAAGCTCGATTTGCTCGAGCGCCTGATGATAGGCGCGCAGCTCCGATTTACGATCCCACGGCTTCTGCACCGAGTGTTCGTAGAAGATTCCGAATTTCATGCGCACGCTCCGTTGCGGCTTGCGACTTCAAACTTCGAAGTTCAGTTGAGCTTCATCAGACTCGGACAGTATCCAAGGCCGACGGTCCCCGGTCCACAGTAGGCGCCGGCGGACGGACCCAGCTCAGTGACAATCAGGTTGCGGCACTTGAGGCGCTTCTTCGCCGCTTCGGCAAGATCCTCGGCGCCGCGAGCGTTATCGCCGTGCGTCACGACGACAGTGGCTTCGGCACCGGCAAGCTCGGATTCGGCGCGCCTCAGCATCGCCTCGATATTCTCGGCCTGTGTCCTGGCCTTGCCGACGACGGCGACTCGCCCCCATATGCGGATAAGCGGCAGCATCCCGCGCAGGCTGCCGACTTCCATCTCGTAAATCGAGATGCGGCCGTCGCGCTGCAGGTACTCGCTCGTAACGGGCGCGTAATAGCTGTCGATATGCGGAGTCGCGTCCTCGATCGCGGCGATCACTTCGGCGCCCGTCGCGCCGCGCGAGGCCATCTCGGCGGCCTCGATACAAACCGCACCGAGGCCAGTCAGAGCGCGACCGGTATTGAGGACATCAACGCCGATCTGATTGTCGCGCTTGGCGACGACCGCGGCCGAATACGCCGAGGTGTACGTCGAGCACGATTCGAATGGATTGATGAGACAGAGAATGTTCTGCGCGCGCTCGTGCGAGCGGCGATAGGCGGCAAGAAAATCCGCCGGCATCGCAGCGGCGACCACAGGCAGGCGCGGCTCGCCCGGCAGACGCCGGTAGAACTCCGCGCGCGGCAGTTTCGTATCGACAAAGAACTCGGTCGCAAACGCAACCTGCAGCGGCGCGATCTCAATCCCGAGCCGCGCAGCCTCGGCGGCCGGAAGATCGACGCTGCTGTCACTCACAATGCCAAGAGCCTGTGCCACTTTAACGCACCGATTCGACGATAGCGCTCAAATGCGAATAACCCGCGCATCGAAGTCGGTCAAGCATGGCTGTCCTCTCTCCTTGTCCAAGGAGAGGGCGAGCAAGAGGTGCAACGCCTCGTGTTCAGCGCGCGCCGACTCTTATGCAACTCCTTGGGAGTCGCTGTCGAGAATCAACATTTAACCGCATACCGACGTGGGCCTCTTCGCTTGCCCCTCCTTCGACAAGGTGAGGGAATCAGAGAAGGATCTACCAACAATCGAATGGGCCGCGCTTGCGAATCCTGCCCTCGGATTACTGAGAGATCGCGCTCGTGGTTGGACGAGTTCGACCGGCACGGTAAACTTGACCATTCGAGTTTGAACGAGGGAACGCGGGCGGATTTTGATGGACGAACGTTACGACCCTAAGAAGATCGAACCACGCTGGCAGGCGGAATGGGATCGCACGCAGCTTTACCTGACGCGCGAGGAGCCCGGGCGGCCCAAGTTCTACGTGCTCGAGATGTTCCCCTACCCTTCCGGTGCGGGCCTGTCCGTCGGCCATCTTCATAACTACGTGCCGTGCGACGTGATCGGGCGCTACAAGCGGATGGCTGGCTTCAACGTACTGCATCCGATGGGCTGGGACGCGTTCGGACTGCCGGCCGAAAACGAAGCGATCCTGCGCGGATCGCATCCGACGGAAACCGTTCCGCGTTACGCCGCCAACTTCAAGCGCCAGCTCACGATCTCGGGGTGCGCCTACGACTGGACGCGCGAGATCAACTCGTCGTCGCCCGAGTACTACAAGTGGACGCAGTATTTCTTCCTGATGCTCCTGAAACGCGGGCTCGCGTACCGCGCGATGGGCTCGCAATGGTGGTGCGATCTCTGCCGCACGATCCTCGCCAACGAGCAGGTCGTCAACGGATGCTGCTGGCGTCACACGGACAATCCCGTCACCAAGAAAGACCTCGAGCAGTGGTACATCAAGATCACTGCCTACGCCGATCGCCTGCTCGACGATCTGGATCAAATCGATTGGCCCGAGCCGATCAAGCTGATGCAGCGCAACTGGATCGGCCGCTCCGAAGGCGCGGAGCTTGCCTTCCCGGTTCCGGGGCATCAGGGCAAAGAAGTTCGCTTCTTCACTACTCGGCCCGATACCGTCTTCGGTGTATCGTTCATGGTCCTCGCTCCGGAGCATCCGTTAGTCGCCGAAATTACGACTGATAGTCAGCGCAAGGCGGTCGATGAATACGTCACGCAGGCGCGGCGGCAGAGCGAGATCGAGCGGATGTCGACCGTGAAAGAAAAGTCCGGAGTCTTCACGGGCGCATACGCGCGCAACGTATTCACCAAGAAAGACATCCCGATCTGGATCGCCGACTACGTGCTGATGGGTTACGGCACCGGCGCGATCATGGCGGCGCCCGGGCAGGATCAGCGCGACTACGAATTCGCCAAGAAGTACGGTCTCGAAATTCCACGCGTCACCGCTCCTCTCGATGGCAGCGAACTGGCGCTGGATCGTGCGTTTACCGAATACGGCGTCGCGATCAACTCGGGATTCCTCGATGGTAAGCCTACCGCTGAGGCGCTCACGGAAGTCGCCGCGTATGCTGAGCGCAGCGGTATCGGCAAAGCCACTATCAGTTATCGGATGCGCGACTGGCTGATTTCTCGGCAGCGCTACTGGGGATGCCCGATTCCGATCGTGTACTGCAAGACCGACGGTATCGTGCCGGTGCCCGAGGATCAGCTGCCCGTGCTGCTGCCTCCCATGAAGGAATACCTGCCGTCGGGGACGGGGCGCTCTCCGCTCGCGAACGTGCCCGAATTCGTCAACACGACGTGTCCCAAGTGCGGTGGTCCGGCCGAGCGCGAGACCGACACGCTCGACGGCTTCGCCTGTTCGTCGTGGTACTTCATCCGCTTCGCCTCGCCGCACGAATCGTCAGTGCCCTTCGCGCGGCACGCGGTTGACTACTGGCTACCTGTCGATCTCTATGTCGGCGGCGCCGAGCATGCCGTGATGCATCTGCTCTACGCGCGGATGTGGACCAAGGTGATGTTCGACTCCGAGCTCATCAACTTCCAGGAGCCATTCCCCGTGCTGCGCAACCAGGGCGTCGTGTGGGCGCCCGACGGCCAGCGGATGTCGAAGAGCAAGGGCAACGTCGTCACTCCCGACTCGATGATCGAGAAATATGGGGCAGACGCGCTGCGGCTCTGGGAGCTCTTCATGAGCCCGTTCGACGAGGCGACCAACTGGAACGAGAACGGCGTCGGCGACATGCAGCGCTACCTCGTGCGCGTGTGGAACTTTGTGCGCAAGTACGTCGCGGCGGGAAGCCCCGAAGGTGCGCCCTCGGCCGAGACGATCAAGCTCGCGCATCAGACGATCGCGAAGGTCACAGACCTGGTCGAGCGCCTGCGCTTCAACACCGCGCTCGCCGCGATGATGGCGCATCTGAATCATCTCGCGAAGCTCGCGCCCGATCAGATGAACCGCTTCCTCGTCGAGTCGTATCTCGTGATGCTCGCCGCGATGGCGCCGTATATCACCGAGGAAATCTGGCGCGAGCTGGGCCACTACAAATCGATTCATCTCGAATCGTGGCCGAAGTTCGACGCGGCACTGACGCGCGAGGACGCCGTCACCGTCGTCGTGCAAATCAACGGCAAAGTGCGCGATCGATTGCAGGTCGCGGTCGGCGCGAGCGAAGAAGAAGTGCGCGACCTCGCGATGAAGAGCGAGGCCGTGACGCGCAACCTCAACGGCAAGCCGCCCAAGAAGTTCATCTACGTGAAGGACAAGATGCTGAGCATCGTCGCGTAGCTCGCCGCCGAAACTTGGAGGCGGCGGGATCGCATGCGATGCTGCCGTCGTCCGCAAATCTCTTCCGGAGTTATCGCGATGGCCGACGAAGTGCTCAAAGTTTCACGCCAGCAGAACTACGCCGTGCTCACGCTCAATCGGCCCGAAAAGCGCAACGCGCTCAATCAGCCGATGATCGAGACGCTCAACCGCACTCTCATCGAACTCGAACGCGACAAGGAGATTCGCGCGCTGCTGCTGCGCGGCGAAGGCGCGAGCTTCTGCGCGGGCGTCGATCTCAAGGAAGTCGATGAAGCGGCGGGCGGTCACAATGTCGCGTCGCTCGAGGGCACGTTCGGCAGGCTCGAGAAATTCCCCGTTCCTACCATTGCGGCGGTGCAAGGCGCGGCGCTCGCGGGCGGCCTCGAGCTGGCGCTGCATTGCGATCTGCGTATCGCGTCGGAGAGCGCGCGCCTCGGCATGACGCTGGGCAAGGTCGGCCTGATGGTGCCGTACGATTTCACGCGCAAGCTCATCGAGATTTGCGGCGCGGCGAACACGGCGATGATTCTCTACTCGGCGGATCTCTTCGACGCCGAGCAGGGCTTGAAAATGGGCCTCGTACAGCAGGTGGTAAGCGACGCAAAGCTCGCCGATGCGGCGACGGCGATGGCGACAAAAGTCGCAGGCAATGCACCCCTCTCGCTGCGCGCGATGAAGGCCACGGTCCGCCGTTGCATGTCGGAGACATTCGACGCCTGGCACGACGACATGCTCAGGATGGCGCGCGAAGTGCGGCAGAGCGCTGACGCCAAAGAAGGCGTCCGCGCATTCCTCGAAAAGCGCAA